>JAUYJT010000022.1 GCA_030700225.1 Candidatus Nanopelagicales bacterium
GGCCGTCGCCCATCCTTCGCTACATCCTCACTATGACGACGCACATGAACAACTACATGACGGGGTCCCATGCGGCCATCGCGTCGCTGAAAGATCAGCCCACCGTGACGGCATCATCCTCAGCCAGCCTGGCGGTCAACACTCCCCCAGAGGGGGGACCCCCAGGTGGACCGCGACTTCGGCGCCGACGCCCCCAATGAGCTGGCAGTGGCCGATTTCACCTACGTACGGATGGTGTCCTGCTTCGCGTACACGGCTTTCGTCATCGACGCTCCCCCTTCCGCCCTCCGGGCGGCGGGAGGTGCCCCCATCGCAGGGTTGATAACCGGTTGGGAATGCTCCACCAGCAGGGAAACCGCGTTCGTGGAACGGGCGATCCGGCACGCCGCCGAATACCGCCGGCGCCAAGACCACCCCCTACCCGGTACCACCATTCATCACAGTGACGCCGGGTCGCAATACACGTCGGTCCGGTTCGGCGAGACCCTCCTGCTCGCCGGGATGATCCCCTCGGTAGGCAGCGTCGGGGACGCCTATGACAACGCTCTGGCGGAAACCACAATCGGGCTGTACAAGACCGAATGCGTCCGCGCCGACTCACCCTTCCGCACCGGGCCGCTGCGCACCCTGTCCGACGTGGAAACGATCACCGCGGCATGGGTCCACTGGTACAACACCACTCGGCTCATGCACCGGCTCGGCCTACGTCCGCCAGCCGAATACGAAGCCGCGTACTACGCTAGCCAGAGCAACGGCCGACCGGTCGTTCACACATAACCAGGTGTGCACGAAACCCGGGGCGCTTCACCGGCGGGGCTCAACCACACCCAGAAACCGTCACCACTCAACACGACGCCACCATGGTCAAGCTGAGTGACCGGCAACAGTTAGGGGAGCAACCCGGGCCGAACCATGGCACGCTACCAACATGCGCAGAACACGAATAGGAATCGCAACCCTCGCCGTAGGCGCCGCCCTAGTACTGGGCGCGTGCTCCAGCCAAACCGAAACCGAACCAGCTCGCGACCTAGGCCCATCACCGACCACGTCGGCCCCAGCCCTCCGGGACTGTTCGCAGATCCCCAAACAGCCCAAAGCCGACCTGAACTACTGCGACCTGCACGGGGCGAACCTGTACAGGGCGAACCTGAACGGGGCGAACCTGTACGGGGCGAACCTGTACAGGGCGGACCTGGAGGGGGCGAACCTGGAGGGGGCGAACCTGACCCAGGCGAGGGTGGGCATGACGGACCTGCGCGGGGCGGACCTGCGCCAGGCGAACCTGAGCAACGCGAGCCTGCGCCAGGCGGGCCTGCGCGGGGCGAACCTGCGCGGGGCGAACCTGTACTTTGCGGACCTGTACGGGGCGGACCTGACCGGGGCGATTTGGGTCGATGGCAGGAAGTGCGCGGAGGATTCAATCGGCGTGTGTAAGTAGGTCCTCGGTCTCCCGAGCCGCTGGCGGCACGCGTCTTCTAGCTTGCAAAGCCCTGGCGCCTGATCATCGGCTTGGCGGACACGTGCTTGGACAACGGCAGCGTCCGCCAAGCGGCGGCCTGATCCTCGCCGCTGGCCCCCCTGACCCCGATCTCACCAGCAACGTGTGCGATCGGGCGGCCGGTGTCGATAACCAGTCTTGCCGCCTCCCGGCGAAACGCCGACGTGTATCTCTTCCGTTGTGCTCCCATACGAACATCCTCCCTGCCAGGCATCAAACCCGGCTGTCAAGGATGTCCACCCAAAGGGGTCAACCCCAGAACCGTAGGCGGGGAACGGCGTGTGCCACATCGCGGCCCTCTCAGCCGCCCACGGATGTGTCACAAGAGCCCAAAATGGACACGGGCAGATCCCGCACCGGCTCGCTTCCGCCCAACCTGCGGGTCCCCACTGGAATCCGAAGAGGCGCACTGTCACAACCTGGCCGCGTAGATCGGCCAGCAGATCAACTCGCCCGCGCGCCGACCGGGCGGCGACCGAAATCGGAGTCCAACGCCGCCTGGACGATTGTGTCGAAGTAGTCAGTAACGGTTGGACAGATGACACCGGCGGCCCCCAGGTGAGCGTCGACCTTGGTCGTGTCGAACCGCAGCTTCAGCTCCATGTATGGCCGGTAGACGATGGCAGAGCGCAGCGTGCGCTTCAGGCGTTCGGACGGGGCGAGCATCAGCGCGGGGCGGAATACGTTGCGGAACAACACCGGCGGCACGCGCAACGGTGGCCGCCTGTGCAGCATGCCGAAGACGCGCGTGAACAGCTCCGACATCGTGACATCCCGACTCGGCCCAGCGGCCAGGTGAAACGTTCCCCCAAGCGCCCCCACATCGCGGGACAGCGCCATGATCCCGTCTGCGACGAAGTCAACCGGCACGATGTCGACCCTGCCGTTCGCGTCGTACGGAATCACCGGCATCCATCCGTTGGCGCTAACCTTCAGCGGCCAGTAGAGAACCTTCCAGGCGCCCGTCGCACCGGTCTTGGAGTCGCCCACGACGATCGACGGCCGGTGCACCGCGATCGGTATCTCCGCCATGGCAGCGCGAAGCAACTGCTCCGACTCGTACTTGGTCTGCTCGTAGGTGTTGTGAAATCCAGCGTCATGCTCCAGATCGGACTCCAGGATCAGGCCCTCGCGCTTGCCAGCCACGTAGCACGTGGAAACCGCGTCGAGCCGTTCAAGCTTGCTGAGCTTCCGGCAGACGTCCAGGACGTGCTGGGTACCGGACACGTTGATGTGCCGCGCCTCTTCGAGCGGGTGATTGAACGACACCGTAGCCGCGCAGTGGATCACGTTCGTGACGCCTGAGATCTTCCGCCCATCCACACCGAGCCCAGGCTCCGTGACATCACCAGCCACTGCCCGGACCTTGGTACCGGGCCGCAGGCCGATCCGCTGGCAGAGCGCGTCGAGCCGCTCGTCGGCCGAGACGTCAGCGCCGGGCCTGATCAGGCAGGACACCCTAGTGAAGCGCGGATCTGCGGCCGCGCGGATGAGTACTTCCCGTCCGACCATCCCGGTCGCCCCGGTGAGCAGCAAATGCGTCATGGGCCGCAACGTAGCAGTCGGCGCACGCTCCCGTCAGGCCCCCGTCGCGACATCTGATGCCGTAGCATCAGATGTATGCGCACCACCTTGAATGTCGATGACGATGTCTTGCTCGCCGTCAGGGAGCGCGCTCGCCGCGAGCGCAGAAGTGCGGGCGAAGTGATGTCGGACCTGGCGAGGACGGCGCTCACCGGAACCCACGAATCGCCATCTACGAGTCAACCCGCTGGGTTCCACGGCTTCAAGCCGCTAGGGCATCGGGGGCGTCCGGTTACAAACTCCCTGATCGACGAGCTGATGGACGAGATGACGCCGGAAGACGACCGTTGAGCCGCGCCCTCCTCGACGTCAACGTCCTAGTGTCACTGCTCGACACCGATCACGTGGATCATCGGCGGGCCCGGAAGTGGCTCGAAGTCGAAATCGAGTCCGGTTGGGCGTCGTGCGCGATCACCCAGAATGGCCTGGTCCGGATCATGAGCCAACCTCGCTACCCGAGTCCGGTGACGGTAGCGCAAGCGATCGCGTTGCTGACGCCCGCGTGCGCCACCCAGTCACACCGATTCTGGCCATGCGATGTCAGCCTGCTCAACACCGAAGTGGTTGATCACACTCGCGTCCATGGCCCCCGGCAAGTCACGGACGCGTATCTCCTGGCCCTGGCGGTGAAGCACAAGGGCCGATTGGTCACATTCGACCGCGCGATCGCTTTGTCGGCCGTTCCCGGTGCGAGTGAGGCGAACCTGACGGTGCTGTGACGGGCGCCCAACGCGGGTAGCCGGGGCATGTCACGGCCGGGCAAGGTGGACCCGGATACCCTCGTTCGGTGCGACTAGTGATCGCCGACTGTTCGGTGAAGTACGAAGGCCGACTGAGTGCCTCGTTGGCCCCGGCAGTGCGTCTGTTGATGCTCAAGTCCGACGGCTCGATCCTGATCCACTGCGACGGCGGGTCCTACAAGCCGCTCAACTGGATGACTCCCCCGTGCCATGTCACGGAACCGCCAAGCGGAGTCGGGCCCTGGGTCGCCGAGAACCGAAAGGGCGAGCGGCTCACGGTCGAGGTCACCGAGATTCTGCACGACTCCCACCATGAGCTCGGAGCCGACCCAGGGCTGGTCAAGGACGGGGTCGAGGCCCATCTACAGGAACTCCTGGCCATGCACCCGACCCATCTGGGTGACGGCTGGACTCTGGTGCGGCGCGAGTATCCGACCGCGATTGGGCCCGTGGATCTGCTGTGCAAGGACGCGGCGGGGGCGACGGTTGCCGTAGAGGTGAAGCGACGAGCGGAGATCGACGGAGTTGAACAACTGACCCGCTATCTGGACCTGCTCAACCGTGACCCACTGCTAGCACCCGTTTTCGGCACACTCGCCGCCCAGGAGATCAAGCCCCAGGCCCGCACGCTCGCCCAGGACCGCGGCATCGCTTGCCACGTGATCGACTTCAACGCACTGCGCGGGCTCGAAGATCCCGGCTTGTTCCTGTTCTGATCTTCCCCCCGCGCGGAACCAGATCCGGCACGATAGACCCGAAGCCAGCCAGCGACGGGAGATGTTGGGCACCATGACAAGCACAGGCGACTGGGCCATCGAGACCCAAGACCTGCGAAAGCAGTACGGCGATCTGTGGGCCGTCGACGGCGTCACCATCTCGATCGCCAGAGGCGAATGCTTCGCCATGCTCGGCCCGAACGGAGCTGGCAAGACCACCACGACCGAGATGCTCGAGGGCTACCGTGTCCCGACGTCCGGCACCATGGCCGTTCTGGGCCTGGACCCAAGGCATGGCGGCGCGCTGTTGAAGTCCCGCATCGGCATCGTGCTGCAAAGCGTTCGGGACTTGGGAGACCTGACGGTCTCCGAGTCCGTGAGGCACTTCGCGGCCTACTACCCCGATTCCCGGGACGTCGACGAAGTGATCTCGGCGGTGGGCCTGGCCGAGAAGCGCGATGAACGCAACTCGCGACTCTCCGGCGGGCAGAGGCGCCGTCTCGACGTCGCCCTGGGCCTGATCGGCCGTCCAGAGATCCTGTTCCTTGACGAGCCAACTACCGGCTTTGATCCGCAGGCTCGCCGAAACTTCTGGGACCTGATCGACTCAGTCAAGGCCGAGGGCACAACGATCCTTCTGACGACCCACTACCTGGAGGAGGCCGAACACCTCGCGGACCGCGTCGCTGTGATCGACTCCGGCAAGGTCATCGCGTGTGACACCCCCGAGAACCTCGGCGGCAGACAGCGCGGACAGGCGCGGGTCACATGGCTGGAGGGCGGCGCCAGCCACGTCGAGTACACCAGCGCCCCAACCGGATTCGTGCGGAAGTTGATGGCCAGGTTCGACGGCGAGATCCCGGAGCTGTCTGTTGAGCGGCCAAGCTTGGAGGACATCTACCTGGAGATGATCAAGCACAACGACGAGATGGAAGCGACGCGGGCCGCATCGTGATATCCGCCGCGCAGACCCCGCCGCTTAGCCCCCCGGGCGCACTCGCGTTGGGCAGGCTCCGCATCGCGGTGGAGCTAAAGCAGTTCTTCCGCGACCGGGACTCCGCGATCTGGAACTTCCTGTTGCCCGTGCTGCTTCTAGTGATCTTCGGCTCCATCTTCGGCGGCCAGGACCTGGGGCCGGGCATCGACGTGACCTTCTCCCAGTACTTCGTGGCCGGAATGATCGCTTCGGGCGTCGTCTACACGTCTTTCCAGAATCTGGCCATCGCCATCCCGATCGAACGCGAAGCCGGCGCGCTCAAGCGGTTGTCCGGAACTCCCATGCCGAAGCTGTCCTACTTCATCGGCAAGATCGCGACCGTCTTCCTCATCTACGTGGGGCAAGTGATCCTGCTGCTCATCGTGGGCATCGTGTTCTTCAAGCTCCACCTGCCAACCACGGGCACGCAATGGCTCACATTCGCGTGGGTGTCCGTCCTGGGTCTCATCACGTGCACACTGTGCGGGCTAGCGTTCTCGTCGGTTCCGAAGACAGCCAAGGGAGCATCGGCGATCGTGGCCCCGATAGTGCTCGTGCTGCAGTTCGCCTCAGGGGTATTCATCCAGTTCAGCGAACTGCCGACCTGGATGCAGAATGTGGCTTCGATCTTCCCGCTGAAGTGGCTGACGCAGGGAATGCGAAGCGTGTTCCTGCCCTCAGAGGCCCAGTCCCTCGAAGTTGCCGGGGCCTGGGAACTCGGACGCGTCGCACTCGCACTGGGGATCTGGAGCGTTCTCGGGCTAGTACTGGCGCTGATCTTCTTCCGCTGGCAGCTTCGCAAGGACGAATGAGGTTTCCCGTCGCGCCGGCGAGAGCGCCTACTCCGCGATCGGCTCCAGACCGTGAGCGTCACGGATCGCCTGCACGATCGTCGCCATGATCGCCGTGGCGTCGAAGTCCTTGGGCGTGAACACGGCGGCGACACCGAGTGCGCGCAGTTCAGCTGCGTCGGACTCCGGGATGATCCCGCCCAGGACGACCGGCACGTCATCAAGCCCGGCATCACGCAGCCCGCTCACGATGCTGGGAACGAGCTCCATGTGAGACCCCGACAGGATGGACAGGCCCACGACGTCAACGTCCTCGGCCACTGCGGCGGCGACGATTTGCACTGGTGTTAGGCGGATGCCCTGGTAGATGACTTCAAAGCCAGCGTCCCGCGCCCGGACAGCGATCTGCTCGGCACCGTTGGAGTGCCCGTCCAGCCCAGGCTTGCCGACGAGCATCCGCAACCTGCCGCCCAGTTCACGTCCGGTGATCTCCACCGCTTGTCTGACCTCGGCCAGCGCGGTTCCGCCATCTGCCATTCCGACTACCCCACTAACCCCGGTTGGCGCACGGTACTCGCCGAAGACATCGCGCAACGCCCCAGCCCACTCCCCCGTGGTTACTCCCGCCCTGGCGCACGCGAGCGTCGCGGGCATCAGGTTGTCACGGGTTGCCGCGACCGCAATCAGATCAGTCACAGCGGCATCCACCGCGTCCTGATCCCGGCTGGCCCGCCAGCGACCTAGCGCGGCGATGGCCGCCGCCTCTGCCGCCGGGTCAACCGTATGGATCGCGGCGTCCAGGTCCGCGACCAGCGGGCTCTCATCAGTTGCCTCGAACATGTTGACGCCGACGACGACGTCATCGCCGGACTCGATCCGTGCTCTTCGAGCGGCGTGCGAGGCAACCATCTGATGCTTCATGTAGCCGCTCTCGACGGCGGCGACCGCGCCGCCCATCTGCTGAACCCGGTCGATTTCCGCCTGCGCGGCGGCGATCAGCTCGGCCACTTTCGCCTCGATAACCGGGCTGCCGCTGAATATGTCCTCATACTCCAGAAGGTCTGATTCGTAGGCCAACACCTGCTGGATCCTCAGACTCCACTGCTGGTCCCATGGACGCGGCAACCCGAGAGCCTCATTCCACGCCGGCAACTGCACTGCGCGGGCCCGAGCGTCCTTGCTCAAGGTAACGCCCAGCATCTCTAGCACGATCCGCTGAACGTTGTTCTCGGGCTGGGCCTCGGTCAGTCCCAGCGAGTTGACCTGAACCCCGTAGCGGAACCTGCGGTGCTTGGGATCCATCACGCCGTATCGCTCGAGCGTGATCTGGTCCCAGATCTCGACGAACGCGCGCATCTTGCACATCTCCTCGATGAACCTCACCCCAGCGTTCACGAAGAAGGAGATCCGGCCCACTACCCTTTCGAACTCCTCAGCGCGCACATGACCGGAGTCGCGAACAGCGTCAAGGACAGCGATCGCCGTCGACATCGCATACGCGATCTCCTGCACAGGCGTGGCTCCGGCCTCCTGCAAGTGATACGAGCAGATGTTGATCGGGTTCCACTTCGGTATCGCTGTGACCGTGTACGCCACCATGTCAGCGATCAAGCGCAAGCTTGGGCCGGGGGGGAAGATGTATGTGCCGCGGGACAGGTACTCCTTGATGATGTCGTTCTGGATCGTTCCCCGCAGCGCGGACGGGTCAGCGCCCTGCTCTTCGGCGACGGCCTCGTACAGCGCCAGTAGCCACATGGCCGTGGCATTGATCGTCAGCGAAGTGTTCGTCTTGGACAGTTCGATGCCGTCGAACAGCGCCCGCATGTCCCCCACATGTGCGATCGGCACGCCAACCTTGCCGACTTCGCCTCTGGCCAACTCGCTGTCGGCGTCGTATCCGGTTTGCGTCGGCAGATCGAAGGCCACGGACAGACCCGTCTGGCCTTTGGCCAGGTTGCGGCGGTACAGAGCATTCGACTCACTCGCGGAGGTATGCCCCGCGTAGGTGCGCAGCACCCAAGGTCGGTCCCTCAGCCGCCTTGGTGCCGACTGCTCGGACACACCAATCGCCCCCCGGAGTCAGTCGTTGTACTCGTAGAAGCCCCTGTCGGTCTTGTGACCGAGGTCTCCCGCCACGACCATGCGTTGAAGCAGACCGGGCGGGGAGAACTTCTCGTCCTGGGTCTCGTCGTAGATGTTCTGGGAGGCGTTGGTGATGATGTCGATCCCAGTCAGGTCGATGGTTTGCAGCGGCCCCATCGCGTGACCGAACCCCATGCGGCAAGCCGCGTCCACGTCCTCCGCGGAAGCCACCCCGTTCTCCACGAGCCTGGCGGCTTCCATGGCCAGAGCGCAGATCAGCCGGGTGGTCACGAATCCAGCGATGTCCCGGTTCACTACGATGCATGACTTGCCGACACTCTCGGCGTATTCGCGGGCACTGCTCAGGGTCTCGTCGCTGGTCTTGTAGCCGCGCACTAGCTCACAAAGCTTCATCAAAGGCACCGGCGAGAAGAAGTGAGTGCCCACAACGCTCTCCGGCCGCGACGTGGCGGCGGCGATTCGCGTGATCGGAATGGCTGATGTGTTCGACGCCAAAACCGCATCGGTAGGGGCGATCTTGTCCAGCAGCCCGAAGACGTCCTGCTTCACTTCAAGGTTTTCGAACACCGCCTCGACGATCATGTCCGCGTCACCAGCGGCTTCCTCGAGGGAAGTCGTTGTGGAGATTCGCGCCAGGGAATCCCCGACGTCTTCCTCCGACATCCGCCCCTTGGCCTCAAACTTCCCGTATGACGCCCGGATCGCCCTGTCGGCCCGGTCCAGGGCTTCCCGCGAAACATCCCGCAACACAACCTGATACCCGGCTTGGGCGGAAACCTGCGCGATTCCCGCACCCATTAGTCCAGCGCCTACAACACACAACTTCGTCACTCGGAACCTCCAGCCTCGATGGTCTCAGCCTACGGCGGCACGCGCCGCTACCCACCAATCGGGTCCCGAACAGCGACGTCCACGTCACGCCGCCCGCAGCGGGTCAGCTGGACGGCGCGGTCGGGTCGAGGTTCTCTGGTCCGAAAACACCGTGCGGCAACTCGCACCGCTCGATACGCGCACCAAGCGAAACCAGATCGGGCACGAAGGACGCGTAGCCCCGATCGATGTGGTGAACGTGATGAACCACGGTCTCGCCCTGAGCGACGAGCCCAGCCAACACCAGGCTCGCGCCAGCGCGAATATCTGTGGCCTCTACGGGGGCCCCGGAAAGTGCTTCGTGCCCCCGTACCAGCGCGTGATGGCCCTCGATCCGCACATCGGCCCCCAGTCTGACAAGCTCGTTGACGAACTTGAAGCGGGACTCGAACAGGTTCTCGGTCACCATCGCCATTCCGTCGGCCATGGAATTCAGCGCGATGAACTGCGGCTGAAGGTCGGTGGGGAAACCCGGATACGGCAACGTGACTATGTCCACGGCCTTTGGGCGGTTCTCCATGACTACGCGGATCCCGTCGCCGGTGACGCTCACTTCCGCACCCGTTGATGTCAGCTTGTCCAGCACAATCCCCATGTGCTCCGGACGGGCGTTGCGGACTGTGATGTCGCCGCCCGTTATTGCGGCCGCGACGGCCCACGTCCCAGCCACAATCCGATCGGGCACTGTTCGGTGCGACACGGGGGTGAGCCCGTCCACCCCGTGGACCTCAAGCGTCGAGGTCCCGATCCCGTCGATCACAGCGCCCATCTCCACTAGGGCGTGCGCGATGTCGGCGACCTCCGGCTCCCGAGCGGCGTTGTCGATCACTGTCGTCCCCGATGCCGTAGCGCTGGCCATCAGCAGAGTCTCCGTGGCGCCGACGCTGGGGAAGTCCAGCCAGATGACGGCTCCCTCGAGCCGCGAGGGTGCCGATGCCAGCAGATAGCCGTGCTCGCTAATCACCTTGGCGCCCATCCGCTCCAAACCTGCCATGTGCATGTCGAGGCCGCGTGATCCGATCTCGTCGCCGCCTGGCAGCGCGATGTCGGCGACTCCGAGCCTCGCCACCAGCGGCCCCAGGACGGACACCGACGCCCGCATCTGCCGCACAAGGTCGTAGTCGGCCCTCCGCTCAAGCTCCGCGGGGACGTCGATTTCCAGGCGTCCGCCGGGCCTATCCCAGTTGACGTGGCACCCGAGCCGCCCGAGCAACTCGGACATGACTTGCACGTCCAGGATGTCGGGCACGTCGGTGATGACGCTGCGGCCCTCGGCCAGGAGAGACAAAGCCATGAGCTTCAGCACCGAGTTCTTGGCTCCGGCTACCCGGACCTCGCCATTGAGGCGGGCCCCGCCGATGATCCGGAATACGTCCACAGCAAGCATGCTACGGTCCGCACACCAGGAATCCCGTGTACGCAACACGTTGGGAGGTTTGCCCGGAATGCGCCACGCCGAACCACCGGGGCAAATGAGATGAATGCCACTTCGGATTCGAGCGCAGGGCAGGTTCTGGTCCTTCAACACGAACCGGCGGAGCGGCCATGCCGCGTCGGCGACGCTCTGGATGCCGCCGGCCTCGGCCAGCGAGTGATTATGACGCCTGAAGGCGAGCTTGCTGCGGTCGACATCGCCGCCTACCGGGGGCTTGTAGTCCTCGGGGGCTCGATGGGCTTGGCCGATGTTCAGGCCACGCCATGGCTCGCCGACGAAGTGCGCCTTATCGAGTCGGCGGTCTACGCCAACGTCCCTGTTCTGGGGATCTGCCTTGGAAGCCAGCTACTCGCCCACGTCCTGGGGGGTGGGGTCACGACCGGGGAGTGGGGGCTCGGCTGGGGCGAGGTTTCCCTGACCGAGGCCGGACAATCCGACGCTGTGTTTGGCGTTCTGCCGACCGCGTTCCCAGCGCTCCATTGGCACCACGACTGGCTAGTACCGCCGCCCTCCGCCGAAGTCCTGGCCATCGACGCGGTTGGCTCGGACTCGCGCGGCTGCCAGGCGTTCCGGGCGGGCCGCAGCCTGGGAATCCTGTGCCACGTCGAAGCCGACGCCCAGCAGATAGCGGCCATGGCTTCGGACTTCGGCGAGGATCTGTCCGCCGCTGAGGTCAGCCCGGCCGACCTGCGGGCCGACACGGCAGCCCGAGATGCTCACGCCTCAGCGCTCGCGGAAGCACTCTTCGGCCGCTGGGCGTCCACGCTGTAAGCGGGTCGCAGTGGCTTGTTTGAGTCGAGCGCAGGCCAGCGGTGGCACGCGCGAGGCCGGAATAGTGGTAGGCAGCACCGCGAAATAGTGGTAGGCAGTGCCCGGAGCAAGTGGCACGCGTGGGAGCGTGGCCACTCGGTCGAATGCGACTCGGCCCATCGGCACCGCGCTCAACCGGACTCTCACCGACAACCCGGCGGTGCTCATTGACGGCCCCGGGCGGTCGGCGAGTCAACCACAGCTCCCGCTGGCACCGACACGCCACCAGGCCGTGAAAGAGTACGAGGGTGGGCCAGACAACTGCGAAGAAGCGGGAGTTCGCGGAAGCGGTGGTCCGCGAGCTGGCTACGCGATTCGCCGACCCGGTGAATGCCCTCGAGACCCACACACAGGATCCGACGGTCCAGATCGTTCGCGCGTGGGTGGACACGACCGGAAAGGGCCTGGCGATCCGCTTCACCTATCGCAGCTGCTGGCAGCCCGGCATGCTCCTCGGCTACCGGGTCCGCATTCGACGCAGCGACATGGGCTGCGACCCAGACGAGTTCGTCTACGACTGGATCATGGACCAGATTGACGAGCCCTTGGGCCGCTCCTACGACATCCTCGTCGAAGAGGACGGCGCTTCTTGGTGGGGCGCTGGCTACCCGAGCATCGACGAGCATCCGGCGCTGAAGCGATATGTCGGCAAGCACGGGTTCGATGGATGGTGCGATGCCTGGGAAGCTGGTGAGCCCAGCCCATTCGCCTTCAGTTCAACGGCCGAACTCAAGCTGGGCAGCACTGTCGACGAGATGACCGTCTTGGCGGATCATTCGGACAAGTCGCTGTCCATGATCCTCGACGCTGATGGCGTCCTCGTCCGCGAACGAAGAGCTGGAAAGCGTGACTGGTACCTGGAAGTGGGCCTTTCGGAGAGCGGGCCATGGTTCCCAGTCCCAGTTTGGCGAGCGGCCATCGAGGGAGAGCCGTTGCGCGAGTTTCCGATCCCGCATGATCAAGTGCGCTGGATTCTGGACAACCGGGAGTCGCTTCGTTCACAGATGGGGAACACCTCGCACGACGAGCTCGCCGAACGCCTTGCAGCGGTTCTGGACAGGCACGGCGGGGCTGAAGCATTCAGGCAGCGCTTCATCCTCGACAAGTTCCCGTTCCGCGTGGCTAGAGTGCCGCCTCCGTTCCCGAACGAATCGCACCCTGCGGCCCCAATCCCACCGCGATGGGCAACCATAGAGTGTGGTCAACCTGACGCGTATCTACACAAGAACCGGCGATGACGGCACTACCGCCCTTGGCGACTTCTCCCGCACCGACAAGAACGATGCGCGACTGCGGGCCTACGCCGATGTCGACGAGGCCAACGCCAGCCTGGGGGTAGCGCTGACTTTGGGCTCTCCGCCCCCGGACGTGGCAGCCGTTCTCGCCCGCGTCCAGAACGAGCTGTTCGATGTGGGCGCGGATCTGTGCACTCCCATCGCCGCTGATGACAAGCGCTTGAGGATCGGCCAGGCCTACATCGACCGCCTCGAGGCTGACTGCGATCGGTTCAACCAGGATCTGAAGCCATTGCGTTCGTTCGTCCTGCCCGGCGGAACCCCCGGAGGCGCTCTGCTCCATCAGGCGCGCACCGTCACCCGCCGCGCGGAGCGCCTTGCCTGGGTAGCCATCCGGGAGCACGGCGACAACGTCAACGCGACAACCGCCAAGTACCTGAACCGGCTGTCCGATCTGCTGTTCATCCTCGCCAGGTCGGTGAACCGGGGCCACGAAGTCGAATGGAAGCCCGGCGGGCAGCACTAGGGCGCCTGCAAGTGTACGATTCGTACATGACTGAAATGGCTGTGAGCGCTGCACGTGAGCACTTCGCCGAGCTCATTGAAGACGCCCGCCGCACGGGTGAGCCGGTGTATGTGACCAAACGCGGTCGCCGCGTGGCAGTCATCCTGGACCCGGACGAATACGCCCAGTTGCTCGCTGAGGCCGAAGATGCCACCGACCGCGCCGAACTCGAAGCTGCCCGAGCCGAAGACGACTTCATCCCGTGGGATCAGGTGAAGGCCGACCTCGGCCTCGCGTGAGCAGTCCCTACAGTGTCGAGGTCGCCCGACGCGCGGTCAAAGCCTTGGCCTCCCTGCCCCGCCGAGAGCAGCTGCGGATCCGCGCCGCGATCGATCTGCTGTCCGAGCATCCCAGGCCGCCGGGTTGCGTGGCCATAGTCGGGGAGGAGTTCACCTACCGCGTCCGGGTTGGCAGCTACCGCATCATCTACGAGGTGCGCGACGACGTCCTCCTGGTACGAGTCATCCGGATCGGACACCGGCGCGAGGTCTACCGCTAGGCCAACCCGGCGGCTGACTCAGGCAGCCTTCGGCAGGCGCAGTCTGCGCAGGAGCAAGGCGTTCACCGCCACGATCACGGTCGATCCGGACATCGAAAGCGCCGCCACCTCGGGCGTGAGTTCGATGCCCCACGGCGACAGAACACCCGCCGCTATCGGCAGAGCGATCAGGTTGTAGCCGACGGCCCAAGCGAGGTTCTGCCGCATCTTGCGGACGGTCCCCCGGCTGATCCGGATGGCCGTCGGCACGTCGAGGGGGTCTGAGCGCATGAGGATGACATCGGCGGTCTCGATGGCCACGTCGGTTCCCGCTCCGATGGCGATGCCGACATCCGCGAGGGCCAGCGCCGGAGCGTCATTCACGCCGTCGCCGACCATCGCGACCTTTCCCCCCTGCGCCTGCTGAGCGGTGATCACATCCGCCTTGTCGCTCGGGAGGACGTCTGCGATGACGTTGGTGACCCCGATCTGGGTCGCGATGTGATTGGCGGTAGCGGCGTTGTCTCCGGTCAGCATCACGCTGTCGACATTGAGGTCGAGCAAGTCCGTGACAGTGCTCGCCGCTGTTGGCCGAGGCGCATCGGCCACGGCGATCACGCCGGCGGCGTCACCGTCGACAGCGACGATCACAAGCGATCGCCCCCCTTCGGAAAGCCGGGCAGACGCATCGCGCAACGAGCCAAGGGCGACGTTGTCGCGCTCCATGAGCCGGATGTTCCCGACAGCGACGACGTGACCGTCCACTGTCGCCACAGCGCCGTGGCCGGGGATCGTCTCGTACCCAGTGACGGTCTCGGCCTCGACGCCGCGCGCGGTGGCGTAGTCAACGACGGCAGAAGCGATGGGGTGCTCGGACTGCCGTTCAACCGCCAGCGCGTACCGCAACAACTCATT
Organism: Candidatus Nanopelagicales bacterium; assembly: GCA_030700225.1. Classification (NCBI taxonomy): domain Bacteria; kingdom Bacillati; phylum Actinomycetota; class Actinomycetes; order Candidatus Nanopelagicales; species Candidatus Nanopelagicales bacterium. The sequence continues at coordinate 14,717 of JAUYJT010000022.1, forward strand.
CTCGGAGTACCCGTCGCCGGTGAGCACGTCCACGACTTCCGGGGTGCCCTTCGTCAGCGTCCCGGTCTTGTCCATTACGACTGTCCGCACAGTCGCCAGGTGCTCAAGAGCAACCGCGTCTTTGAACAGCACTCCGCGCTTCGCCCCCAGCCCCGTTCCGACCATGATGGCCATCGGTGTGGCCAGGCCTAGCGCGTCAGGGCACGTGACCACCACGACGGTGATGGCGTACAGGACCGCCACGTTCACCGTGGCTCCGCCGATCGAAGCCCAGAAGATGAACGTGGCAGCACCGCCGATAAGCGCGACCAGGACCAGCCAGAAGGCGGCGCGGTCAGCGAGCTTCTGCCCAGGAGCTTTGGAGTTCTGGGCCCGCTGGACCAACGCCACGATCTGGGCCAGAGCGGTGTCTCTGCCGACCTTCGTGGCCGTGACGCGCAGGGTGCCGTTCTTGTTGATCGTCGCGCCGATGACGTCGTCGCCCGCCTCCTTGTGCACGGGCAGGCTCTCCCCCGTCACCATCGACTCGTCGACTTCGCTGGACCCGTCGGTGGCCGTGCCGTCAACTGGGATCTTGGCACCTGGCCGTATGAGCAACTCGTCCCCAACGCGCACCTCGGACGTGGGCACTTCGACCGGTTCCCCGTCCCGCATGACTGTGGCCATCGGTGGGGTGAGGTTGAGCAGACTGCTGATCGCGGCGCTGGCCCCAGACCGGGCACGCATCTCGAGCCAGTGGCCGAGCATGACGAATGTTGACAGGACGACGACCGCCTCGTAGAACACGTCCTCGCTGCCGATAATCGTCATGCTCACCGAGTACAGCCAGCCGACCCCGACCGCGGTGGCCACCAAGACCATCATGTCGAGAGTCCTGGCCCGCAGCGCTTGCCAGGCCCCGGTGAAGAACATCCGGTCGGCGTAGAAGACGACGGGCAGGGACAGCAGCAGCGAGAACCAAGCGTCCGTTAGGCCGAACGGAGCTGCCACAGTCCAGCCGATGACGTCGCGCCCGATCATCGAGTACAGCGTGATAGGGACCGCGAGCACGGCGGCGATGATAAAGGAGTTGCGCATCGCCTTCACGTGGGCGGCCATGTCGTGCCCCGCGTGGTCGTGAACCCCTTCGTGCTCCTCGACGGCTTCGCCAGCGTGGTCGTGAGAATGGGGGTTCGTGTGCGCGCTCGGCGAGCACAAGTGACCGGGCAGCGACTCACCCGTACACCCGCATCCGCAGTGATGGATGGCGTCCCGCAGGTGCGGCAGGTCAGTTTGGGCCGGGTCGTAGGTGACCGTGGCTGTTTGCGTCGTCCAGTTGGCTTCGACCTCGATGACGCCGGGCTGCCGACGCAGCGTCGCGTCCACGACAGCCTGCGCTGACGGGCACGCGATGTCGTCGACCGTCAGGACGACCTGTTCAGGGACACCGGAGTGAGCGGCTGCTTCTGTCACACCCCAACCCTGGCAGAACCAGTTCGGCGCCCGGCGCGATCAGCGGAAGTAGCCGGCGTCTCTTGTCGCCGCAGAACGCCGGTGAGCACCCTGGCTCACCGGAGCAGATGCGGTGGCGGGGTTGGGTCGCTGACGGTGGGCAGTCCGTCAATCCGTTCGAGGCGGGGGTCGGGCTCGCCGATCAGATGGGCAAGGATCGCGCGGACGGCTACGACGTCAAGCTGGCCGACTGCGGCCATCGCTTCGAGGTCGGCCCAGTCCTTCGTGCGGTTGAAGAACGCCTTGAACACGGCTAGCGCTGTGCAACTCAGCACGGGAATCGAAGTGCCCGAAAACGGCACCTGCCGCGTCGTCGCGGCAACCTGGCGATAGAACTCATGGCTGCTGAAGAAAACGTCCACCGGCGTGTCGTCCCACCACAGCCGAGCCTGGGCACTGTCAGCGATCTGCTGCCGGTTCTGATCGGTGATCACGACCTCACGGGGGAAGGACGCCAAGGCCGCGTCAGCGGCGGAATGGTCGACGAAGATGTTGATGTCGAGATCCTGAGTCGCGCGTGGTTCACCGGTGCAGTACGCCAGCGCGATCGCGCCACCGAACGCGTGCGGCACACTCCCGGCGGCAAGGGCATCGTGGATAGCCAGCAGGCGATCCGCGAGGACGCTCATGGGTGACCCGCGCGCGCTGGTAATGGTGGGTAAGCCAGTTCGCCCCGTCGGCGCCTCGGCAGACGCTCGGCCAGGTCCAGTACTTCCGCGAGCACGCGGGCGTTACGTGCCAGGTTCAACCTCCGCCGAGGAACCACGGTGAGCCGCTGCCCGCAGGCCTCGGCAAGCCGGGCCAGGGCCGTTGCCCCTGGCTCGCGGCGACCGCGCTCGTAAGCGTTGATCACCGTCCTCGGAATCCCCGAGCGCCTGGCGAGCTCAGCCTGACTCAGCCCGGCTGCTATTCGCATCTCCGCGATGAGGTGGTTGCCCATGCCTCGACTGTAGCGTATTCGCGACACCCTGACACCCTGGCACCCTCAGTTACCCCGCCGAGCACGGGACTCACGTGACAACCGGATCTGCCCGCTTTGGTTGCTACCCGGCCGCGAATCGCGTTCTTAGCGACCAAAGCGGGCAGATCCGAGCAAGAAACGTGACAAAACGGACAGCCCTGGGGCTCTCCGCAACGCCAAGCCCGAGCCAGGTGGCCGAAGTGAAATTCGTGTGCAACAGGCTGTAGGCCGCGATCCCTACAGGTGCTCGCGGGTCTGCTGCCTCATGGCGATGTCTATGCGAGTCTCGGCCCGGTGCATGGCGGCGATCTCGTCTGGGTCGTCGGCGCCCGCCGCGATAGCCCTCTGCTTAGCGGCCTTCGCGCGCTCGACGTCGATCTCGTCGGCCGACTCGGCGGTCTCGGCCAGAATCGAGATCTTGTCGCTGTCCAGTGAGAAGAAACCTCCGTGCACGGCGAAAAGCAAGGGGCCGCCCTCCACCTGATCGATGCGCACTGGACCGTCCGCGATCAGCGCCAGCACCGGTTCGTGGCCCGGCAGTATCCCGATGTCCCCCTCCACCGTCTTCAGAACAACCGAAGTCGCGTCGCCCCGCCAGATAGGCCGGTCGACAACGGAGGTCGTCCCGGTCCTCGTGGATACTGCTGAAGGTGTCACCCCAAGCTATGTAGCCGCTGTGGACCCCGAGGAGGATCTCGATTACCTCGAGCCGCGAGCGCGACATCGGGTGGTTGGGCACCGCACCCGACGCAAAGGACCGCCAGTTCGAAACCGCTTCCTCCATTCCAGGCACGCGCCCGCTTTCGCGAGCACACTTGATGAGTCTCGGCGGGGCATTGACGCAGAGTCCCCTGAGTGTTACGTTTCAGCAGATTCTGACGAAGGGGGACCGTGCGGCGCAATAGGCATCTGGGAATAGCAGCCGTCGGGGCGGCAGTGTTGCTGCTTGGCGTGGGGGCGCCTGCCACCGCTGGCTGGGTGTCCAAAGCCTGCACCAACGAATTGCACTGCTACGGGCGGGTGCTGACTCGACCGTCGGGAATGACCGCTCTTGGGGCTACCGTCAATCCGTCCTGTCTCACGGCAGTGAAGGCATCCGCTGTCACTGACGAGATTTGGCTCGCGGGGGCTGACCTGTACTGGGTTGAGGTTGGCTTCGTCAACAAGACAGTAAGGAGTCAGGATCAATGGAATCCCCAACGGCCGCAGCGGATTCTGGGCAGACCAGCGTCCAATAGACGGGCGTTCACCGAAGCACTTCAACGGGCATGTACTCGTCCGCAAGCCGGGGATGAAGGCCCGCAGCTTGTCGATAATCCGGCAGGGCACGACAAGGTACCAGGTCTCCTTCGGCGGGGTTCTGGGCTACTCCACTGACAACACGATGAAGTCGCCGCTTCAGGGCGCTGTCGGGTCGGAGACCTTCTCAAAGAGCAACACGTCCATGGCGAAGTTCTCCGGCCTGAAGTACGCCGTCGGCGGGGGATGGATCTCCGGGCTACCGAATCGCTCCTACGACAGGGATTCTCCGCAGACATTCAAGTGGACCAACAAGCCGACGGTGGCAAGGGCAGGGATCCCATGTTCGTAGCGGGAGCATCCAACTGGGGGTCCCGCCTTCCCCCAAGGGGGACACCCCTACTTGCGGGGGAGAGGAAGCCGTGAAGAAGGGGAGAGCTACCGCTGCCGGGCTGGCGGTCGCAGCGGTGGCGGTCGCAGTCGTGGTGAACGGGGCCAGCGTGGCGGATGGCACAGGTGCCGCCCCGGCCGGTCAGGGCGTCGGGCCAGCCCAGGCGCGGGGACTGGGGCGGGCGGTCGCGGCGGCGATGTCGGTCGCGGCGGCGGACAACCCCTTCATGACAGCGAGCAAGGCCGAGAGGGCCGCGAACCGAGCGCGAACCAAGTGGCCGTCGAACGTGTCATCAGTGCGGATGGTTCCCCTACCAAGGAGTAGCGCGCTGGCTCAGATGGGCGAACCTGACGCCGTGGTCGGAGACGACCAGGAAATGGTCTTGTTCCAGATGGTCGGGGAGTTCTCGTTGCGCGTCTATCCTCACCCCCCGGACGTTGATGGAGCGCCCATCAACTCTCCGGTGCTTCTGCTGGCGATCGACCCGGACAGCGGCGACACATTGGACTTCAGCATGCGGCAGGAGCCGGTTTCGCTGAACGGAGACGTGTCGGTGCTCCTGAATCGCCGGACGTCACAGGTGTCCCTTGACACTGACCGGTCAAGGTCGAAGTTGAAGGTGGATGTTGATCCGGATAGGGCCAGGCGGGACTACAGCTTGACTATCTATCGCGTGCGCCACGGCAAGTGGAGAGTGTTCAAGAAGTTGACGACGACCGGCGCGCGCGATCTGGGCAAGGTCGACGCGCCGAAGGGGACCTACAGGGCGATCAGTCTGCCGGGAGCCAAACTAGCGGGTTCGTCCAGCGGCAACGTCAGGCTCCGGAAATGAGCGCGGCAATGGCGGCACTTCGCGGGGTGCGCAGCGGCATGATTGTCGCGTTGTTGGTGATGGCCGTCTCTGGGCTGATGCTGTCAGCGTGCGGCCAGGGGGAGGGATCAGGCACTCTGTCCGTTTCAGTGCTCGCTCCGGCTGGTCCCTTCGCGCCGGCCAAGAGCCGCGAGCCGTGGCCGATGGATGGGGAAACGATCACCGTGAACCGTGGCGACGAACAAGTGGCCTCGGGAGCGACTTCGGCGGACGGCACCGTCACTTTCAGCTTGCCGCCGGGTGAGTACACGGTCCGCGACAGCGGCGGCTGCGAAGACCCGAAGCCTGTACGAATCACGCAGGGCCAGGTGGCCGAAGTGAAATTCGTGTGCAACAGGCTGTAGGCCGCGATCCCTACAGGTGCTCGCGGGTCTGCTGCCTCATGGCGATGTCGATGCGAGTCTCGGCCCGGTGCATGGCGGCGATCTCGTCTGGGTCGTCGGCTCCGGCCGCGATAGCCCTCTGCTTAGCGGCCTTCGCGCGCTCGACGTCTATCTCGTCGGCCGACTCGGCGGTCTCGGCCAGAATCGAGATCTTGTCGCTGTCCAGTGAGAAGAAACCTCCGTGCACGGCGAAAAGCAAGGGGCCGCCCTCCACCGAATCGATGCGCACTGGACCGTCCGCCATCATCGCCAGCACCGGTTCGTGTCCCGGCAGGATCCCGATGTCCCCCTCCACCGTCTTCAGAACAATCGAAGTCGCACCGCCGCGCCAGATCGGCCGGTCCACAGCGACTATCGAGACTTTCAGCTCAGCCATCTCACGCCTTCTTCAACTCCGCCGCCTTGCGCTCGACGTCCTCGATCCCACCGCACATGAAGAACGCCTGCTCAGGGATATGGTCGTATTCGCCGTCCACCAGTGACTGGAAGGCCTTGACGGTGTCGGCAACGGACACGAACGCCCCCGGCTCACCTGTGAAGGCCTCCGCGACGAACATGTTCTGCGACAAGAACCGCTGGATCCGCCGGGCGCGGTTCACAAGGATCTTGTCCTCTTCGCTCAGCTCGTCGATTCCGAGGATGGCGATGATGTCCTGCAGGTCCTTGTACCGCTGGAGGATCTCCTTGACCCGGGCCGCGACCGCGTAGTGCTGCTCCCCGATGTACCGGGCGTCCAAGATCCTTGACGTCGAGTCGAGCGGATCCACCGCTGGGTAGATCCCCAACTCCGAGATCGGCCTGGACAGCACGGTCGTCGCGTCCAAGTGAGCGAATGTCGTGGCCGGAGCGGGGTCGGTCAGGTCATCGGCTGGCACGTAGATGGCCTGCAGCGAGGTGATTGAGTGACCGCGCGTGGACGTGATGCGCTCCTGCAACTGGCCCATCTCGTCCGCGAGAGTCGGCTGGTAACCAACGGCCGACGGCATCCGGCCAAGCAGTGTCGATACTTCCGACCCCGCCTGGGTGAAGCGGAAGATGTTGTCGATGAACAGCAGAACGTCCTGCTTCTGCGCGTCACGGAAGTACTCGGCCATCGTCAATGCCGACAGGGCGACCCGCAGACGAGTGCCGGGGGGCTCGTCCATCTGCCCGAAAACCAGGGCGGTCTTGGAGATGACGCCGGACTCGGTCATCTCCAGGAACAGGTCATTTCCCTCACGAGTCCGCTCCCCCACCCCGGCGAAGACGGACACGCCACCGAAGTTCTCGGCGACACGGTAGATCATTTCCTGGATCAGCACCGTCTTGCCCACCCCGGCGCCACCGAACAGTCCGATCTTGCCGCCCTTGACATAGGGGGTGAGGAGGTCGACGACCTTGATGCCGGTCTCGAAGACTTCAGTCTTGGATTCCAACTGGTCGAACGGTGGCGGCTGCCTGTGGATCCCCCAACGTGTTGAGACGTCCAGCGACGATTCGGGCACGTCGAGCGGCTTGCCAAGGGTGTCCCACACATGCCCTTTCGTCACGTCACCGACAGGCACCGTAATGGAATCGCCTGTGTCTCTGACCTCCACGCCGCGGACGAGTCCGTCCGTGGGTTGCATGGAGATCGCGCGCACCATGTTGTCCCCGATGTGCTGCGCGACTTCAAGGGTCAAGGTATGCGACTCCTGCCCCTCCTCCTTGACGTCACCGGCGAACGTGATGTCAACGTGGAGGGCGTTGAACAGCTCGGGCATGGACTCCAGAGGGAACTCGACGTCCACCACTGGGCCGGTGACCCGGGCGACGCGTCCTACGCCACCGGACTTGGATTCGGGTGTCTGCTCAGCTACCGCGGTCATGGCGAGCTCCTCAGCTTCCTGCGTTGGCGGAAGCCAGCGCGTCGGCTCCGCCGACTATCTCGCTGATCTCCTGGGTTATCTCGGACTGGCGGGCCTGGTTGGCCAGCCGCGTGAAGGTCTTGATGAGTTCCTCGGCGTTATCTGTCGCCGACTTACACGCCCTGCGCCGAGCGGCGTGCTCGGATGCCGCAGACATGAGCAGCGCCGTGTACACAGCGCTCTCCACGTACTTCGGCAGCAGTTCGTCGAGCACTTCGTTGGCACCTGGCTCGAAGTCATACAGCGGGAACGTCGGGACGTTCTGCCCCGGCTCGTTGTCAGCCCGGCCCAAAGCCGCGGACGATATGTCGACTTCCTCTTCCACGACCTCCAGCGGCAGCAAGCGCCGGACCCGCGCGTTCTGACTAACCATGCTCGTGAAATGCGTGTAGATGATGTGGATTTCGTCGGCGCCGCCGTCCTCGGTGCGTGTCAGGAATCGGTCCAGCAGTGCGTGTGCGATCTCCTTGGCGTGCGCGAAATCCGGCTGATCAGTGAACCCGACCCACTCACCGCCAACCTCGCGTTCGCGGAACTTGAAGTACGACACGCCCTTGCGTCCAACGACATACGGGACGACTTCCTTGAAACCGCGTTCGTCCATGAGATGCCGGGTCAGCGCCTCGCCCTCCCGCAGGGCGTTCACTGAGTAGGCGCCGGCCAGCCCCCGGTCAGCCGTGATTACCAGGTAGATCGCCCGATACTCCAGCCGAGCCTTGGCCGTGAGTGGGTGCTTCTCCACTCCGGTGGCGTGACTGGCCGTGGCGGAGATCGCCGCGAACAGCTGCACAAGGTAGGGCACGGCGTTGGCCAGTCTGCGCTGAGCCCGGACGATCCGGGACGAGGCGATCATCTCCATCGCCTTGGTGATCTTCTTCGTGGACTGTACCGATCGGATCTTCCGCCGGTAGACACGCAGCTGAGCGCCCACGAGTCAGGCCTTCCGCACCTTGCGCGTGATCTGCGCCCTGTCGATGTCCTCCGGCGCGATCGCCTCCACATCCTCCTCGCGGCCGAGGATGGTCCCCTCGCACGTGCGGAACTGCAGCTTGAATTCCCTCACCGCCGCTACCAGACCCGCCTCTGTGTCGTCATCGAGGTTCCCACTGTCGCGGATCGCGGACATCAGGTCCGCGTGATCCCTCCTCAGGAAGTCGAGAAGTTCCTTCTCGAACCTGCCGATGTCGGCTAGCGGCACCTCATCGATCTGTCCGGTTGTTCCCGACCACACCGACACGATGGACTCTTCCATCGGGAATGGCTTGTACTGCGGCTGCTTCAGCAGCTCCACAAGTCTCGAACCTCGCTCCAGCTGTGCCTTTGAAGCCGCGTCCAGGTCCGATCCGAAAGCCGCGAACGCCTCCAGCTCCCGGAACTGCGCGAGGTCCAGCCGCAGCCGGCCCGCGACCTTCTTCATGCCCTTCGGCTGCGCCGCGCCGCCGACGCGGGACACCGAGATTCCGACGTTGATGGCCGGCCGCACGCCCGAGTTGAACAGGTCCGACTCCAGGAAGCACTGACCATCGGTGATGGAGATGACGTTCGTTGGAATGTACGCGGAGACGTCATTGGCCTTTGTCTCGATGATGGGCAGCCCTGTCATCGAACCGCCGCCCAACTCGTCACTGAGCTTGGCACAGCGCTCCAGGAGCCTGGAGTGCAAGTAGAAGACGTCCCCTGGGTACGCCTCACGACCGGGCGGACGGCGCAGCAACAGGGACACGGCGCGGTACGCCTCAGCCTGCTTCGACAAGTCATCGAAGATGATCAGCACGTGCTTGCCCTCATACATCCAGTGCTGGCCGATCGCCGAGCCGGTGTATGGAGCCAGGTACTTGTAGCCAGCGGGGTCGGAAGCGACGGCCGCGACGATCGTCGTGTACTCCATCGCGCCGTATTCCTCGAGCGCCCCTTTCACAGCCGCTACGGTCGACCCCTTCTGGCCGATCGCGACGTAGATGCACCGCACCTGCTTCTGCGGATCACCCGATTCCCAGTTCTTGCGCTGGTTGATGATCGTGTCCAAGCACACGGCGGTCTTGCCGGTCTGCCGGTCACCGATGATCAGCTGGCGCTGGCCGCGCCCGATGGCCGTCATGGCGTCCACAGCCTTGATGCCGGTGAGAAGGGGCTCCTTCACCGGCTGCCTCTCAACGACGGAGGGCGCCTGGACTTCGAGAGCCCTTCGCCCCGTGCTCTTGATCTCGCCCAGGCCGTCGATCGGCGACCCGAGCGGGTCGACAACGCGGCCCAGGAACCCATCGCCGACGGGCACGCTGAGAACCTCTCCGGTGCGGCGGACTTCCTGGCCCTCCTCGATCTTGGAACCGTCTCCAAGCAGCACGGTGCCGATCTCGCGCAGGTCCAGGTTCAGGGCCAGCCCCATCAAGCCGCCCTTGAACTCCAGCAGCTCGCTGGTCATAGCCGAGTGAAGGCCCTCGACGCGCGCGATCCCGTCGCCGGTCTCCAGCACGCGGCCCACCTCATCGCGGGTGTTGGCTGCCTCGAACGACTCAACATTGCGTTCGATCGCATTCCGGATCTCCTCCGGTTGGATCGTCAACTCAGTCATCGTGACTCGCTTTCTCGCTTCGCGCTCTAGCGCAGGTGTTAGCCGGAAACCCGGCGCCGGGCGTTTTCCAATCGAGTGGCAATGCTTCCGTCGATGACCTCGTCACCGATCTGGACCGATAGACCTCCGACCAGCGACGGCCGGATCTGGACATTGACGACCACGGGGTGGGAGTAGATCCGCTCCAGGGCTGCCGCCAGCCGACTGCCCTGTTCACCTGTCAGCGGCCGTGCCGACGTCACTACCGCGACAAGCTTGCCGCGCCGATGAGCCGCGGCAGCGGTCAAAGCGTCGATGGCCTGGCCCAGGCGGCGTCCCCGCAGATGAGCCGCGACGAACGACAGCAGATCCACCGTGGTCCCGGTGGCCTTGCCGGACAGGATGTCGACCAGAATCCCCCGCTTCGCCGATCCGGGCAGGGCGTGGGACGACAGGGCCAGCTGCAGGTCGCCGTCCACTACAACGATGCGCCCGAAGCGGAAAAGCTCCTCCTCCACCCGGTCCAGTTCGTCGCGGTGCTCGGCCGCCCCGAACAGCGCTTGGGCGCCCGCGAACTCGACCGCGTCTACCAGATCGGATTCGCTCGACCACCGCGACGCGACGATCGTCCCGACTAGTTCATCAGCCAGCGCGCACACCCGCGTAGCGAGCATCTGCGATGCCAGGCTGCGCCGCTCCTGGGCAGGGCGGCCGGCATCAGAGAGTGCCCTGCGCAAAGTGATTTCCCGACCTAGAAGGTCAGCGACGTCGAGCAGGTCCTTGCCGGCGCGCTCCAGGTCCGGATCATCGAACTTGGCGTCGACGGCCTCCTGAACCACTGCGATAGACGCCCGCGAGCTTCCGATCATCAGCGTTGACCAGACTCCGTGGCCACTCGTTCCAGCTCCGCGATGAACCGGTCGACAACAGCATTGGCCCGCTTGTCGTCCTGCATCGCCTCACCCACGATCCGGCCAGCCAGGTCAACGGCCATGCCGCCAACGTCGCGGCGCAAGGCCGCCAGTGTCTGAGTCCGCTCGGCACCCAGTTGAGCTTCTGCCCTGGCTGCGATCGCGGCGCGCTCGACTTCGGCTTGAGCCTTGGCGTCACCAACGATCTGGCGTCCGTCAGATTCGGCCTTGGCGCGTATCCCGGCCGCTTCGTCATGGGCGCCGGCGATCTTGTTCTGGTACTGATCGAGCATGCCCTTGGCGGCTGTCTCCGCCTCCTCGGCCCTCTTGAGCCCACCCTCGATCGCATCCGTCCGCTTCTTCAGGGCCTCGGAGATGCTAGGCAAGGCGAACTTGGCCAGGACGCCGAAGACGATCAGGAAAGCGGCCATTCCAACAATGAACTCGTCCATGGGCACGCCGAGGACGTTCGGTGGCGGAGCTGATCCCTCGGATGACGCCAGAACGACGGCTGAGATTGACAACACGTGGATTTCCTAGGCTTCCAGATCGGTCACTTGCCGAAGACGAACGGCACGACGAACCCAATGAGCGCCAGCGCCTCGGCCAACGCGAAACCGAGCAGCATGTTCTGCCGGATCACGCCGTAGGCCTCAGGTTGCCGCGCGATCGCCTGCACGCCTTGACCGAAGATGATCCCGATGCCGACGCCCGGGCCTATAGCGGCCAGACCGTAGCCGAGCGATCCGATGGAGCCTGTGAGCTCCGCGAGCAAAGTCATTGTCTTGCCTTCCTGCCTGCCGACGGTAGCTCCGCCGGTCACGTTCCCTAAGTCCTTGTCTATTCAGCTTCTATTCAGTTTTCGCTTGGCCGATCAGTGCTCCGCTTCCAGAGCGCCCGCGATGTACACGGCCGTCAGCAGAGTGAAGATGTACGCCTGCAGACCCTGGATCAGCAGCTCGAACGCCGTCACGGCGATGGTCATCGCGAACGAGGCGATTGACCCAACGATCCCGATCACCGAGGAACTGAACAAGTACCACGTGGCCACAGTGAATGTGGCGAGCAACAGGTGCCCGGCGAACATGTTCGCGAACAGACGGATGCAGTGCGTGAAAGGTCGCACGAGGAGGTTCGAGATGAACTCGATCGGCGCCAAGATTCCGTACAACCACTTGGGTAGCCCAGGCGGGAACATCATGTTCTTGAAGAAGCCGAGTGGCCCTTGCTTCATCATGCCCAACGGCACCCACGTCACATACACGATCACCGCGAAGGCCACCGGATACGCCAGTACCGACGTGACCGGGAATTGGATACCTGGGACAACTTCGAGGAAGTTCAGCATCCAGATCATGAAGAACGCGGTGAACAGCAGCGGAACGTACTTCTCGCCCGCCTTGCCGATCACATCGCGCGCGATTCCGTCCCGTATGAACGTATAGCCCAACTCAGCGACGTTCTGGACCCCTCGCGGGACAATCTTCGGCTTGCGGAAAGCGAAGAGGAAGAACGCCATCAGCAAGATCGAACACGCCGTCAGCAGGATCATCGGCTTGTCGAAGTCAATGGGGCCGACGGTGAATATCGGCGCGAACTGGAACTCCTCTACCCCCGGTGCGGGAAAGCCGCACCCAGACGGCTGCAAGTGGCAACCCCATGCGGAGAACGGAACCCTAACCGCCATTCGACTGCCTCGCCTCGCGCACTCGCACGCGCGTCATCCGCTGCGACCAAGACACCGTGGATCCCGGCTGGTTCACAACGAGCGGACCGTCATCCATCGCGGCGACCTTCAAGTAGGACGCATACATCGCCACCACTAGCCCGATCACCGACCCGACCGCCACACCGACACTGGCCGACCCGAGCCATTGGCCAACAAGCCACCCGAGAGCACCGTAGAGAAGTAGTCCAGTGATCATCCGGCTCATGATCGACCAGGCCTCATTCCCTGTGGCGCGCGCGTCCCCGGTGGGCCATGGATTGTTCGATCGGGGCACGGCGCGACGATACCAAGGCGAGCGCGAACGCCGGTTCGCGGGTCAAGGCCACGTCATCACCCGCATGGCGGTCGAGGAGCCCTATCGACGGGTTGCGTCAGCCCCTCGTCTAGGCGGCGTAACCGCGAACCCCGGTGCCGGATTGTCCGGGTCCACGTAGAGGGTCTTCAGGCGTGAGAATGCCCACAGCTCAAGGCATGTCCATGCCAGCGTGCAGACCAGGATTGCCAGGGCGAACGCCTTCGTATTCATGAATGTGGCGTCAGCCAGCAGAATGAGCAGCGCGAGCAGAACCCCGACCTTGATCAAGTAGAGCATCATTGCGGCCGTCAGCCCCATCGTCGGGTTCGTCCTGAGCACAGACCCGAGCACGATTTGCCCTGCCGTGAAGAAGACGAGCACGACACCAACGCCGCTCAACGCGGCCACAGTCGCTGACGTCCCGGCGATCACTCCACTCGCGATCGAGACTGAGATCCCGACTGCGGCGACCGGCAGCGCGACCTTGCGCATGATCGTGGAGTTGAGTTGCTCCACCTGTGTACCCCCAGCTCCTGACGATTCCCCGGCCGCTAGGTTACCACCCGCCAGATGAAGTGGAACTTGATCAAGATCCGGGTCAGGACGCCCGGTTCACGCGCTCCCCCTCGCTCAACCAGCGGCCTGAAGGTCTGCGTAGGACCACTACGACGATTGCCAGCACTAGTAGTCCGCCTCCAAGCGCAACGGGCACTGGGACGAACACAAGCGCCACAACGGTCCCGGCGACGCTCCCCGCCCAGCCGTAGATGAGCAGCACGGCCCGGCGCTGGGAATGACCCATCTGGAGGATCCGATGATGTAGATGCTGCTTGTCCGCTGAGAGAGGAGACCGGCCAGCCCACGTGCGGCGCGTCACGGCCAAAGCCAGGTCGAGTATCGGGACGGCAAGAACAGCGACGGGGACCAGTAGCGGCAGCAGCGCGGGCAGGAAGGTCGCCGACCCAACCGCGTTCGGGTCGACCTGGCCGACCAGCGTGACCGTGCTTGTGGCCAGGACGAGCCCGAGAAGCATCGAACCGGTATCGCCCATGAATACGCGCGCGCGGTAGAAGTTGTGAGGCAAGAAGCCTAGGCACGCGCCCACTAGGGCTGCCGAGGCGAGCGTGGACAAAGTCGCGCGCTCGAATCCGTGACCGACGCTGAGAAGATAGGAGTAGGCGAAGAATCCCGCTGCGGCGATCGCGGCGATTCCGGCCGCGAGTCCGTCCAAGCCGTCGACGAAGTTGATCGCATTCACCGTCAAGACAACGATGAACACGGTCACCAGGACGCTGCTCAGCGGATCAAGAACGAACACGCCCCCAATCGGCAGCCACGACAACGATATTCCCCCATAGGCGATCACACCGCCCGCCAGTACCTGTCCGGCCAACTTGGTGATCGCGTCCAGTCCGTAGCGGTCGTCGACCATACCGACGACCACGAGGACGAGCATCCCCGCTATCAGGGCCGCAGCTGTGTTCGGGCCCTGGGTGAACACCTGGCGCATCAGCGGCAACTGGCTGGCGACCAGCAACGCGACCAGCAGCCCGGCGAAGATACCCAACCCACCGAGCCTTGGAGTTGGCTGCGAATGCACATCGCGGTCGCGCACCTCGGCCAAGGCCCCCCAGCGTATTGCCAAGTCACGCGCGAACGGAGTCACCAGGTACGTCGCCGCAGCCGCGGCGACCAGGCAGAGAAGGTACTCTCGCACGCCTTCAGTCTCGCGGGTAGGCAGGGAACGCGGACACCAATGTCCTGACTTCGGTCGCTATCAAGTCCGCTTCACGGCCTCTGCCATCGCGGATGGCCCGGCCCATCAGCATCCCGACGCTCTTCATCTCTTCCGGCGCCATCCCCTGAGTAGTGACTGACGGCGTTCCGACCCGAATCCCGCTCGCCACGGCAGGCGGCTGCGGATCGAACGGAATCGTGTTCTTGTTCAGCGAGATCCCAGCGGCCTCGCAACGCTCCTCCGCCTCCGCGCCGGTGACCCCGAGCGGGCGCAGGTCGATGAGCGACAAGTGGTTGTCCGTGCCTCCAGAGACCGCCCGCATGCCCTCGGCCACCAGCGCCTCGGTCAGCGCCCGCGAGTTCGCTATGACGCGGCCCGCGTACTCCCTGTACTCCGGCTGGGCAGCCTCACGCAAGGCCACAGCCTTAGCGGCCACAGCGTGCATCAAAGGCCCGCCCTGCATCATCGGGAAGACCGCCTTGTCGATCGCTTTCGCGTGCTCGGCACGGCACAGGATCATGCCGCCCCGCGGTCCGCGCAAGACT
>JAUYJT010000023.1 GCA_030700225.1 Candidatus Nanopelagicales bacterium
CGTGGTGAGTCCCCATGGCGACAACACCAACACCCTGCCCCTGACCGACAATCAGACCAGTACCAGGGTCGGCGCGGGGGACGGGACCATCGACGGCCTGGACCTGGACGTCTGGGAGCTGTATGACGCCTACGGTCACCCCATCAACAACACCGTTGGCACCAGCGGGGTAGCGAACACGCTCCAGGCCACCGGCAGTGCGGCTTCGGTGACCGCGTCCGGCGGGGACCGCTACGGATGGCTAGGCGCCTACCAGCGGCCCACCTCCCAAGCCACGGGGCTGATCCAAATGGGAGCCCGGCCTTACAACCCCAACACCGGCCAATTCCTATCCACCGACCCCATCCGAGGCGGAAACCAAAACCCGTACACCTATCCTGTGGACCCGGTCAACCAGGACGACGTTGGGGGGATGGATGGGCTGACGTCGGGTGGCTTCAAGCAGATGCTGGCTATCTGCGAGGTGACGGCGCCCTGGGACTGTGGCAGCGTGCGCGACGTAACGATGTACGTGAATGACCGCTCCAGTATTTGGGATACTCGCATGAAGGCACGGCATGTCGCACGCGGTCATCCGGGTAGCCACTGGACGAGCACCTACTGGCAAAACAAGGCGAATGCGCGAAGGCATTTCATATGGAACATCTTCCTGCTCGCGAAAACAAGTTCTCGTACCGCACGACTAATGACGGAAGCGCACGAGTTTGGGGAATCTGGCGCGGATACGAATCGAGATACCATCAACAACCAAAGGGCTCAGACTAACTTCCATGAGTGGGCCGCTCCAAAGAGGGGGATGTCCGATCCGGGACTCTTCCGTAGGGCACGGAAGCTCTTCAATGGCCTCTGGCGGGGGCATCGCAACTTCTTTGCTTGCACCTATCGCCTGGGTTTCCTAAGCAGGGTTTCCAACTGCTCTAGCAGGGGCAGGTGAGATCCGTCATGTCGCAACCGAGATGGGAGGAGGGTGCTGAATGAACACTTCAGGGCGCCTAGCTCCGCAGCCTGCACCTGGAGATCTGTCTTTGAAAGTGGCCATGTTTATCGGTTCCGGCATGCTGGCCCTTCTGCCCCTGTACTGGTGGCTTTGGCCGGATCCCAATGGGCACGGATTGCGAGACTACTTGTTCGGAGGAATGCCCGTTCTTGGGTTGGCAATTGAACTCGTGAGCATGCTCTATAGGGGTAGGGGGTCACGATGGTTGTGCCTTGCCGGATTCGTGGTGGTCGGCTTGAGCATCCCGGTGGGCTTCCTGTACATGTTCCTGACCTTGCCTGACATGGACGGCTTCTGAGCGCGGCGCGAGAACCCGAAGAGCCGTCAATCGCCTCTGGCGACGCGACCGTGGTTACTTTGCCGCGTATTCTGCAGTAGTGTTCGCAACTGCTCAAGTTGAACCCCTGCGGCGTGTCCGGATACTCAGGTTGTTGAGTGTCCAGCCCTTCGTGTCAACCTTCCCTGAGCCAGGTTCCCGGCTAGTCTCTTTTCACTGATCAGGGGCGGGGAAGGGTGGCACTTAGAAGACATGTTGACCAAGACGTTGATTGCGGTGTTCTTGGTGGTAGTCACGGGATGTTCAGCGGTCACGCCCCCGGAGCCAAGTCCTGCGCCGCCTCGGGCTGACTTCCAGGTTCGTCCGGTCCTGAGAAAGGCAGCCCGACTGGGCTGCGTTGTTACCCTGACACCTCAGCCGCCGGATCGGCGAATCGCCGGATGCGACGAGAGCGGGCGCGTGGTGGTTTGGCTGGGCCCCGCGTTTGTGACGGAAGCTGACGTCGCCTCAGCTTCCGCAGCTACTAGTGCGGACGGGGTACCGGTCGTGGAGGTTCGTCTCGATAGCCGGGGGGCAGCCGCTTTGCGCGAAGCGAGTCGCCGGCAGGTGAATCTACGGTCGCCGATGAACGAAGCATCCATTGTGACCAGCGGCCGTGTCAGAGCGAGCTTCCCATTCCGCGAGCCCGTCAGCGGTGGCGCGCTGGAAATGCACGGGTTTGACAGCCTTCAGGAGGCCGAGGATTTCGCGGCTGCGCTTGTGGGAGCAACTCCCACGGCCCCTGGGTAGCCGACTCCTCGCGGTTGAGCCTGGTCGTGTCGTAACGCACTTCAATCACCGCAGATGCTGCCACGCACGGTCCGCGAAGTCATCAAGGGCCTTGGTGACGTCCGTGGCGACCCAGATGGGAATGCTCGCTTGAAGTGGCCCCACCCTTTGAAGAGGAGAAGACCTGCACTGGGGAAGGGGTTTCTCGTGATGGCCACTGAGTCGAGTCACGGAGCTTATTGCCGCTGTGACGGGCACCTTCCAAGTGATCTGGTCCATTGACTCGGTCCGGATGAGGGGAGTTACGCCCTGACCATGGACCAGCGCGAGGGCTTTGCCCGGTGTCCCGGGGCTGAAGCCGCCATACTTCATCCGTGAATGTCGTTGATCTGGTCGCGGTGCTGCTCATCATCGGCATCGCGTTCGCGGGCTACCGGTCGGGGGCGGTGGTTCAGATCGGTGGCCTGGTCGGAGCCGTTGTGGGCTTGGCTCTAGGGATCGCACTGCTGCTCCTCGTGAGCGAGCCGCTGGCCGAGCTCGACCCGACCGTGCATTTGGTTATCACGGCGGGCGTGCTGATCCTCGGTTTTGGGATCGGCCAGGGGCTGGGGGCAGCTCTCGGATCCCGTGTCGCCACTGGCAAGGAGCCAGGAGCACTGGGTGCGGCCAACCGCGTCTCGGGCGTCTTTGTTGGAGCCCTAGAGGCGCTCGTTGTGATTTGGCTACTCGGGAGCGTGCTGGCGGTTTCGTCGGGTCCGCAGGGCGAGGCGCTTGCCAACGGCTCGGCCATCTTGCGGGGCATATCGCGGATTGTCCCGCCGTCCGACGTAGTTGCCCGCGAGCTTGAGAACTCGCTCGGCGCCACTGGGATCCCCGAGCTGTTCAGCGGTCTCGTGCCCGATCCTGCGGAGCCAGCCGAGCTGCCGTCGGGCAAGAAGGCAAGGGCGCTCGCCACAGCAGCGGAGCCGTCGACAGTGAAAGTCGTTAGTTCAGGCTGCGAGCAGTCGCGATCTGGGAGCGGCGCTGTGATAGCGGACCATTACGCGGTGACGAACGCCCACGTCATCGCCGGGGCTAACTCCGTGCGACTCGAAGTGGGCGGACGCTCCGTGGACGCGACTCCGGTCAGCTTCGACCCCGATCTCGACCTGGCTCTGGTCTACGCACCATCGCTCGAGGCTCCCGCTATGCCGTTGGCCGGTGTGGACGCTGGGCGGGGAGCCAAGGGCGTCGCGATGGGTTACCCAGGGGGTGGCCCATTGGTCGCGGTGCGGGCCTCGGTGAACCAGCGGATCCGCGCGATCGGAATGGACATGTACGGCAAGAAGCAGGTCACACGCGATGTCCTTGAACTGCACGCGGATATCAACCCAGGAGACAGCGGCGGTCCGCTAGTGCTGAAGAAGGGCCAGGTCGCCGGGGTCATCTTCGCCAAGTCGCTGACGGATTCGTCGATTGGTTATGCGCTGACGCCCACTTCGGTTTCGCGCGCTGTGAGTCCTGCGATAGGCCAAACCTCGTGGGTCGCCACCGGACGTTGCGTTAGCGACACGACCCGCCAAGTCCCCTAGCGCGGGAAGGCGTCGCCCAGGATCGTCGAGTTGACCGGCGGGATCCCCACCAAGTTGATGTCTTCGACTCCCCGAGTGTCCAGCCCCGCCCGTTCGAGCACGGCCCGGGTGTCGCGATCGCAGTGGCAGCCGCCACCCATGAGCGGCCAAATCCTGGACAAGCCGCGTTGCACAAGGCGAGTGAAGGTCCCGTCGGCCGCGCGAACGTGTTCCATGACAGCGACATGCCCGCCGGGCCTGAGTACGCGCACGGCTTCCTGAACGGCGAGATCCGGATCCTGGATGGTGCACAAGACGTAGGCGAACAGCACGCCGTCGACGCTCGCGTCTGGCAGCGGAAGGTCTTCGGCGACGCCGTCGATGACCTCTACTTCGATGCCGCGTTCGCGGGCCTCGGCGATCCGTCCAGCCGCTGACGCGCGCATTGAAGAACTCGGCTCCAGGGCCACGACTTCGCGCACCGCATTGGGCATGTGTTCCAGGTCGAGGCCCGGACCGAGTCCCACGATGAGAACACGTCCGGAAAGCCCCTCCGCCGCTTGGGAGCGTGCCCGTCCGACCGATCCGCCTTCCTCCATCCGTGAGATGAGCCCATACACGCGGGTGAAGATCGGATGCTCATGAGTGGCCATTGGCTATTCCTATCAGTCGGGGGGTCAGGGGAAACTCGGGCTTGGGTTAGGGGGAGCGAACTCCTCGGACGTCGGCGACGTCGGGAGCCGGGTGGCGGTCGGTGATCCGCTCGTCTTGGTCGGTGTGGGCGTCGGCGTTGGTGTTGGCGTTGGCGTCGGTGTCGGCGTGGGGGTCGGAGTTGGAGTTGGCGTTGGTGTCGGGGTCGGCCGTGGCGGGGGCGGCGTGTAGGTCGGGGTAGCGGGACTGGGCCACGTAGTCTCCACGGATGGCGCAGGCGGCAGGCTCGGCGCGACCGGTGTCGACGAGGCGGCCAGCTTCGAAGCCCCGATGACCGCTAGAGCCGCGACGATGAGCGCAATCCCTGCTCCCACGATCAGTTTCGTCCGAGTGCCGCTAGCAGTCCCCGGCCCATCCGGACGGCCGTCTGTGTCGACGGGCTGCCCCTCGAGCTGGATGGCCTGCGGAAACCCTTCGGAGTCGACTGGACCCAGGTCCGGTGCCGTTCCGCTCGTCAGCGTCGTTTGGAGCGACTCGGCCGCTCGGGCCCGGAACCCGCTGGGCAGCAGCAGCGCCACCGGCAGAGCGAATCCAGAGACGTAGCTGACTGCCCTCGTCCGCCCGTCGTCCTGGCACTGAGGACAGGAATCCATGTGGCGAGCCACCCGCTTGCGGATCAGTGGCGTCAGGTCGCTGTCGGATCCCCGCAGCGTTGCCGCCAGGCCGGGGCAATCCCGACTGCCGCTGCGGGCCAGGAGCAGTGCCATCACAGCCGACGTCAGCGAAGCGCGAGCCCGCGAGATCCTGGCTCGTGCCAGGTTCGGGGGCACTCCCATGATCCGGGCCACTTCGGTCGCTTCGAGATCGTGGCGCAATGCCAGGGACATCGCGTCCTTGTCCGCGGGAGCGAGCGTTTGTAGCGCGTCCCGGACGAGCTGGGTGCTCTCGGCTGAATGCAGGTCGGCGTCGAGTGCCGCGTCCGCTGGCAGCATCTCGATCGCCTCCTCATCACGTGTGAAACGTCGGCCTTGGCGAAGCGCCTTCAGGCACTCGTTGCGGGTGATCGCGAACAGCCACGGCCGCAACTTGTCCGGCGCTCGCAGGGACGAGATGTTGGCCACGGCCGCTAGGAGAGCGTCATGAGTTGTGTCCGCGGCGGTGTCGCGATCGCCGACCAGGGTGACCGAGTAGGCGAACAAGCGGTCCGCGTACGCCCGGTAGAGGGCGTCGAAGCCGCGCATCGGATCCGCCACGAGTGCGGCGACGATGCTGGTGTCGTCCGCCTGCTCGGTCATCACTGGCTCCCGGGATCATGCTCTGGCGTCCTCGCCAACGACCCGATGGTCCCACGGTTCTCTAGCTCAGGGTCGGGAGCACCGGTCGCTGAGGTCAGCAGGCCCACGGCCACGGCAGGGGGCACTCATCCGCTGGCGGCACGGGCGGCATTTGGATGTCGTCGAGGTTGAGCTGCGGGTCGAATGACGGGAATGGGAACGGGTCGGGCTCGGGGTCGCCGGGCTCGGGGTCACCGGGCTCGGGGTCTCCGGGTTCGGGGTCAGGCTCGGGCTGAGGGGCGCCAGGGTCTCCCTGATTGCCCGGTTCGGCTGTGTCGTCCGACTGGTTGGTCCCTTTGCCAGCTCGCGAGGTCGAGGTGTTGGCCGGGGAGAGCTGGTCGACGAGGTCTGGACCTGCATAGGACGGCACGGTGGCCGAGTCCGCCGCGTTCTGGCCACGCATGGTCGCCGCGGCCGTAAGCATCGCCGCTCCGGCGAGCATCATGATCGCGGCCATGACGGCGATTGCCTTGCGCAGTCGGCGTTCGTCAGCAGTTGTAGTCATTTGTCCTCCTTCGTTGGCCGCGGGGTGCGGCACCTACGAAGGACAGATGCGGACGGGCTATCAGGCGCAACGTTTTCCGCGGAAGTTCCACGCGCTAGGTCTGGCGCACTTCTCCCCGGTTATTGGCCGAACCCCACGCGTGCTGCTTGATCATCAACGTCAGCCAGCCGGAGAAGGCCATAGCCGTGATGTTCACGAAGAGTTGCAGAGTGCTGCCCCAGACCTGAGACCAGGCGGCGAAGGCCAAGCCGACGGCCACGTTGCCCGCCGCTGGCACGGTGGCAACCGAGATGAGCACCCCGGTCAGCTCGCCTGACTTGCTAGACGTCAGTGCGAGCACGCCCGCAGCTCCCGCGATCAATGCCACGAGCACCGACCAATGGTCCGGCGAGTAGATGAACCCGGTAAGTGGTCGGGGTCCGGTCGCTTCGGCCTCGCTGATCCAGCCAGCCCACCTGCCCATGGCCGCAGCGACGGAAGTCACAGCGATCGCGATCACGTAGCCCATGGCGAGAGTGCGCAGTGCCCGGAACAGCAGTTCGCGGCGCCGACGCACGAGAGAAAGTCCCAGGGCGGCTACGGCGCCGAATTCGGGACCCAGAACCATGGCTCCGATCAGCAGAATCTGGGAGTCGATCACGATGCCAATCGCGGCGATCATGAGCGCCATGGTCATGAATGCGACGTAGGTCTTGTTGATCTCGGTGTCTTCGTACGCCCGGTGGATCACGTCTGCCCAGACCACGGCGTCCGCGCTAGCTCCGGGGGCTGTCAGCTCCGCGTCAAGTTCCCGTTGCGAGATCCACGTCTGGACCGGGGTGATCTGGATCGCTCCCTGACGTGGCACTCCCAGATCGCGCAGGCGGTTGACCACATCGTTGGCGGCTTCCCGCACTACCTCCGCCAAGATCAGGTCCGGCGCGGGGTCAGTCGCGACGGATCGCAACACGGCCATCTGGCTGACGGCGGCATCGCCCTTGAGGTAGCCGACGACGGCGTCGGTCAGATCCGCTGGCGAGTAGACGCGGACATGCAACACATGTGAATGGTGCACCAACTTGGCGGTCAGGTCCGGGACCTGGGCCGGGATTCGTCGCGGACGCGCGCGCCTTCAGCTATCTCGCGTGCAGTAGTCGCTCGTGCCGTCGGCATTGGGAATGCACACTGGGTGTGTGAGCGTCCATCCGGTCCCGAGCCCAGCGTCTCAGAGGCCTGCTCATGCCTGCGGCATCGCGCAGCTCTCGTTGGCGCTGGCGCTTCTGGCTGGGCTCATAAGTGGGTCAGATGCAGGAGTCGGTCTTGCAAGCGTCGCCACGGTCGCCGGGGCCGCCACGCGCGCCGGGGCCGACGCGGCCGCCACGGCCGCCCGGCGTCCGTTCCCGCAGCATGTCAAGTACGCCAAGAGCGTCCTGGTGCCACAGGTGCCAGGCGCCACGCGCGACTCGGTGACCTTGCGGTTCTGGCGGGCGTGGAAGAGCCGGTATCTGCGCGCCAGGGGCAGCCCGGGACTCTGGGTTCAGCACAGACCCGGAACGAACGTGTCAGAGGGCACCGGATACGGCATGGTCCTCTCGGCCTATTTCGGCGACCGGCGGACTTTCGACGGCCTGTACCGCCACTTCCGCGCCCATCCGAGCAGGTACTCCCCGGATCTGATGGCCTGGAAGCAGAAGCTCATCGACGGTCGCATGGTGGATGTGGCGGGCAGAGACTCCGCGACGGACGGTGACCTTGACATCGCCTACGCACTGCTGCTCGCCCATCGTCAGTGGCGATCACGTGGTCCGATCGACTACCGGGCGCAGTCGTTGCTGGTTTCGCGAGCCGCTCTGGCCCACGATGTCAATCCGAGGCTGGGCAACACGACTCCTGGCGACTGGGCGGCTGGCAAAGACACTCGTCGGACGCGCACGAGCGACTTCATGCCCGCGCATTTCGACGCCTTCGCGCGGGTGGACCCGGATTCGGCCTGGCAATGGCGCCGGGTCAAGCGGTCCACTTCCGCCATCGCTCTTGCGCAGTTCCGAAACGGCAGCCGTCGCACTGGTCTTCTGCCCGACTTCATGGCCTATTGGCGCGGTGAATGGCGGCCCGTTCGCGGCGTCTACCTGGAGTCGAAGCACGACGGCGATTTCGGCTACAACGCCTGCCGTGATCCCTGGCGTTTGTCGCTGCCCTACCTGCTGATGGGTCAGCGGCGCCTGAGGCCCCTGCTTCTGAAGCACACTGTCTGGCTTCGGACTGAGACGAACGGTGACCCCGCACAGATCCGAGCGGGCTACTACGTTCGGAACGGCCCGAACGGGCAGCCGTACAGGAACTACCCGGATCTGGCTTTCACCGCCCCTGCGGCAGTCAACGCCATGCTGGGCGGTGATGGAGGCCAACGCTGGCTGAACCGACTGTGGCGTGCGATCACGCGGGGGCCGTCTACGTCCAACTACTACAGTGATTCGCTGCGCCTCATGGCGCTGCTGATCCTCAGCCGCAACTGGTGGCAGCCGTGACCGGTATCCTCGGTCCTGGTATCTGACGGTTGGATGACCGACCGGTCATGCATGGGCCTCTAGCTCAATGGCAGAGCTGCGGACTTTTAATCCGTAGGTTGCGGGTTCGAGTCCCGCGGGGCCCACCATCTGCCCACCGAGCTGGCTGCGTAGTGATGTTGTAGCGCTTCCGGCCACTTCAGATACGCGAAGCGGCCACATTTGGCCAAATTCGCGACAAGATCACTGAGCGGGCCGACTGGCCCCCGTATAGGCCGGTCGGGAGTGGCGATGTTCGTCCTAGCGGCGCGTCAGGAGGATCTCCAGGTCATCCAGGGGGTCCTCGATCTTCTTGAATGACTTCGCGAGCTTCCCGTCCAGGTCCGAGGGGTAGGGGTGGGAGACCAGGTATGCCCTTACTAGTTCAGCCTGCCGACTCACCCGGGCGTCAAGCTCGGTCACTCTGGCCCGCACGTCACCGAGGACTTCATCCCTGACGGCCTTCCAGATCTTGCGGGCTTCTCGCTTGTCGCCTTGCTTCCACTGGGTCATTCCCTTGTGGAGCCCGCGCGATATCCGTGGGTAGATGCGCTTGTCGATCTTCCACGCGGTGATCGAGGACTTCTGGACTGCTTCCCATAGGGCTTGACGCTCTGGAGGAAGGAAGTACGCCTGCAGCTCAAGGTCGCTGACGGTGTGGTAGGTCTGCTCGGCGCCATAGTCTGTTGCCCACCGGATCCTGCGCATGCACCTCTTGACGAGGCGGGGGGTGATCCTGGGGTATCGGGCCTTGCGCGAGCCAAAGACCGAGTGGCTGTTTGACCCAACATCCTGAGCGGCTGCGAGCGAGCCGACCAGTGGGGCCGGGTGTTCAGCCTGGGCGGTTGAGCCAACACCCGTAGCATTTGCGCTGACCAGCGCAAGGGACGCGGCTGCCGCTCCCACCGTACGTCTCCATGACACCTTGACCACCTCGTCACTCACCAAACGCCACCTGGCACGCGAAACAAGGGCACAGTCCCAAATTACTGCCTGCTGGGCCGCGAAGCCTGACGGATCAGAACGGGTTAGCGCGACGGAGTCGGCCGTGTCGTGATCCTGTAGCGCTTCCGGCCACTTCAGATACGCAAAGCGGCCACATTTGGCCAAATTCGCGACAAGATCATCAGGCCGGGCCAATCGGCGCCGCTCCTGGCCATTCGGCGGAAACGGCCGCTTCGCACAGACGCGACCGTTACGCGAAGAAACACCCGTTGTAACGGGCGCGTCTGTACCCAAACATGCGCGTTTGTCGGGAACGGCCGTTCCTTGCGGCGGGTGGCGCACGCCGGGCGGCGGGCAGAGGTGGCTCGGGGACCCCAAATGTGTGCGTAGCCTTGATGGCATGCCCCTCGCCATGGACCTGGCCGGAACCACCGTCGCTCTGGCCGCCGAACCGGGCCCACGGTATGTCTCCCTGCACGATCGAGACATCGCTTTCAGGTACTGGCCGGGCAATGGGCCAACCGTTCTGCTCATCCACGGCTTGGGCTCATCGGGAGACGAGTGGGATCTGGTAATTCCGCATCTTCGGGCCGCTGGGCATGGCGTCGTGGCGATAGATCTGCCGGGTCACGGCAACTCCGCCAGGGGACGCGAAGACTACAGCCTGGGCGCCACCGCGAGCATCGTGCGGGACCTAATGGACCACTTGGGGATCGATCGGGCGATTCTGGCTGGGCATTCTCTGGGCGGCGGGATCGCCCTGCAATTCACTTACCAGTTCCGGGAGCGTATTTGTGGGCTCGTTCTCGTGTCGAGCGGCGGGCTGGGCGGCGAAGCAACTGGATGGCTGCGGGCCGCGACCTTGCCGGGTTCAGGGCTTGTGCTGGCCGCGATCGGCAGCCGGGCCACAGTTCGCTCAGGCGATTGGCTTGGGCGGCGGCTGCGGAGACGCGGTATCGCACCCCGGGTGCTCGACCCCGACTCGTTAGCCAAGCTCGCCTCTTTCGGTCATCGCCCCACCCGGATGGCGTTCCTAGCGACCCTGCGCAGCGTGGTCGATCGATCCGGGCAGAGCGTCTCGGCGCTCGGCAAGCTGACCGTTGTCGGCGACCTGCCTGTGCTGCTCGTGTGGGGCGCCGACGATCCGACCATCCCGATGAGCCACGCTCAGAACGCCATCGCGCGCTTGCCCCACGCGAAGCTCGTCGTGTTCGATTCAGTTCGCCACGAACCGCATCGGGATCGCCCCGCTGACCTCGCGGCTCTGGTGGTGAACCACTTCCGTGGGTGGGGCTTGGACGCGGCCTTGTCGACGAGTATCGATGGAATGCGGTACGACGGGTTACTGTGAGGAGCTGAAGGGCAGGCGTGGCCGCTGGCGAATGACGGTCAGCGGATGAGATTCGGGGAGCGATCGAGTGATGCGACAGTCCAAGATTCTGACATTGACCGGCGGCTTGGCGGCGATGTCGCTGGTCGTAGCGGCGTGTGTCCAAGCTCCAGCTTCTCCCGCGGCCAGCTCGGCTGCGGTGGTCCCCGAGGCGAGCCCGACCGTCACTGACCCGCCGACGGTCTCTACCCAGGAATTCGCCCCTACCGCGGCGAGCACGGAGCCGATCCGGTTCTCGGTTGCAGCCACCGGGGACTTCCTGATCCACGGCCCGGTGTACGCCAGGGCGCTGCGCAACGGCGGCGGCCGCACCTACAACTTCCGCCCGATGTTCCGGTACATCCGGTCATACATCCGCCGTGCTGACTTGGCGATCTGCCATTTCGAAACCCCGATGGCTCCCGGCGCGCCAGCTGGGTACCCGGTATTCAACACACCGAAGAAGCTAGCCAAGGACGCTCGGGCTATCGGCTGGGACATGTGCGACACCGCTTCGAATCACACGGTCGACAAGGGACAAAGAGGCGTCAACTCGACCCTCAAGGCCATCCGGTCCGCCGGTATCGTGTCGCATGGTTCCGCGAGGAAGAGCAGTCGCTACGACATACCCATGGTGGAGGTGCAGGGCGTCAAGGTCGCTCTGCTGTCCTACACCGAGTCGACCAACGGCATCCCCCTGCCGCACTCTTGGAGCGTCAATCTGCTGGACACGACAAGGATCAAGTCCGACGCGGCAAGGGCCAAGGCCGCTGGAGCGAAGGTCGTCATAGTCAACATGCACGCGGGCACGGAGTACCAGCACGCGCCCTCCGCCCGCCAGCGCCAGGTGGCGCGCATCCTGACGGCTTCCCCCGACATCGACGCGATCATCGGTCAGCACGTGCACGTCGTCCAGCCCATCAAGTGGAAGCACGGCAAGCCAATCGTCTACGGCGAGGGCAACCTGATCTCGAACCAGACTGGGGCATGCTGCCCAGCAGCGTCGATGGACGGGATCCTGGCCCAGCTCTACTTCGTCGTCGATGGGGATGACGTCAGCGTCGAGCGCGTTAAGTACGTGCCCGTCACCGTCCGGAGACCGGACTACGCCGTGATCCCGATTGGCAAGGGACTGCGGAAGGGCTTGATGAACTCCTCAACGCTGAGGGCGTCGTACGGCCGCACGGTCTCGGTCATCGGCAAGACCGCTCGCGTCCGGCCGCAGCCGGCCAAGGCTGGATAGCATCGCCCGGGCGGTCAGCTTCGAGAATCGCGCGTGGGCCTGTGGCGCATGTCACGCGGAGTCGCGGTGTACGCGGCGGCTGAGCGGGCACTCCATCGATCACGTGCTCCGAATCTGTGATGTCACGTTTCCAAATCAGTGAGGGACAGATGAAGTTTTCACGATTGGCGATCGCTGCCGCGATTAGCGGCGGGATCGTACTGTCGGCTCAGGCCGTGCCGGCCTCCGCGACGGATTCCGCGACGGATCGCGGTGTCGCAGCCTACCCAGGGGCAGCGCCGTGGCACTGGCATTCCTCGGGCGGTCTGACGCCAGGGGGCGGCTGGGGCGCCTTCGCGCCCTGGAGCGCGAGCTTCAAGACCGCAGCGCTGCCGGAAGACAGGCGGGCACCCCTGAAGCGCTTCCGCGTCGGTCCGCTCTATGGTGCCGTTGGCGGCCCTCACACCGGCGGTGTTCACAGTGGACTGGACATAGGCGCCCGGCAGGGGACCCCGATCTACGCCATCTCTGACGGCAAGGTTGTCGTATCCGATTGGCAGGGCGCTGCGGGCCAGGCGGTCACCATCCGTACTTCCGACCGGAAGCTCATCTTGTACGCGCACATGAGCAAGCTGATAGCCAAGCGTGGCCAGAAGGTCCAGGCCGGCGACCTGATCGGACGGGTCGGATCGACCGGCAACTCCACAGGCCCTCACCTGCATCTTGGCGTGACTCGTCCGAACGGGTCAATGATGGATCCGCTGAAGTGGTTGGACTTGACGTCCCGCGAACTCAGGCAAATCGGCCGCGGATAGACGCTGCCCGGTCAGCCGAAGTAGTCCAAGTAGGCGGATTCGCTGTCTGACTTAGAGCTCGACTGACACCAGTGGGAGATGTCTTCGCTGGCGATGGCCTGCCCGCCGGGGCCGCGTGCCTTGACCGTCAGCGTGACGTTGATGTTGGCCGGAATGGCTGTCAGGAAGAGCGTCCACTCATCTCCGATCTTCGTGAGTATCCGCCGAGCGGACAGCTCACTGCCATGGGCTCGCCATGACACCGTGGCTCGCTCCACTGTGCCTTTGACAACGATCACTCGGATGTCGCCGCTAAACAGATTCGGGCACTTCCGGGTGGTTACCTCGTTCCAGACGAGCTCGAGCTTGGGCGGCTTGGGCTTCTTGGCGCGCCCCCCATCCGTAGCCGGTTCCTGGTCCGGCGCGGCATTGGCCGCAGCGGATTCGGTTGTCGCGAGTGAATCGTCGCCGCCAGCGGGGCGCTGGACCGTCGCCCAGAAACCGGCAACGGCCAGAGTGCACGCGGCGATCACTATCGCTATGACATTTCGCCTGGATGGCTTGCTGGGCTGCTGCTCGCCCTCGTCGCTTGTTGAGCTTGGCACGTGGCAACCATACGACGCGTCCGCCGCCCGAATTGGCCGTTTCGTGCTACCGGGTCAAGGCGAGGCGGTTCCCGATCGCCGAGCCACGCCGCTGGAGATGAACTCAGCGGCCCGGCGTTGAAGGAATGCCTAGTCGAATGGCGGGCTGATCAGCTCAGGCTGACCAGCGTTCTGGTGAAGGACCACACGGTAGTGGCGCCCCCCACGGTGCTCTGGGTTGTACCACCGCAGCATGTACCGGTGTCCGTCTGAGTTGGCCCGGCCATCGTGTCGGATTTCCAGATGCCAACCGGAGTCACTGGCCGGGGTGCCGTCACCGCACGCAGCCGTCCTCCAAGGCTCGTCGTCGCCATCACGGCTCTGGATCGTTACCAGGGGCTCGTGCCAATGCAGGTCTCCTGGGGACACGTCCCGCCATCTGGTCTCCCAGTAGGCCGACTGTCGCGTCGTCGGCATGTGGAACGTCGGTGGGTTCAGGAATTTCCGCTCGACCTTGACGCCATCAGGACGGGCTAAGTAGCGGTGTGCCTTCAAGGAGAACGACGCCTCGGACATGCTCTCGGGCGGGTGGTTACCGCCTTCCGAAGACAGGCCAGCCGCGACTTCCGAGGCGTGCTGTGCCAGGAAGCCGACGGTATTCGGACCGTAGATGGTGTGCCCGCCCTCGTAGAACTGCCGCTCGTACTCCTCGGGGGTTGTGCAGTAGCCGACATACCCGTTCGCTACGGAGGAAACAATCACGCGCTGGCCGTGCTCGGCGTTCGGGAGGGCCTTCTCGACGGTCTGCGCGATTCGCCTTCCGGCTGCGCAAGTGATCTCGAAGGGCATACCGACGAGCGTCGTACCGTCGATGCGCAGGACATGAACGGAAAGAATCCGGGGGAAGGACGCTCCCGGAGCGATCAAAGGCTGCAGGGCGCGCGAGGCGAGGATCCACTTCGAGCCATGCGGATCGCTCTCGCGGTGAGGCTTGGGCGACCCTGCCCTGAACGGGGGGATGCGGTGGATCAGTGGCGTAGTGTTCTCGTCCGCGCCGGCCACCAGGGCGGCGCCAGCCGCTGGCGCTGGCAGTGTCACGCCCCCGATTGATGGGTTGGTGTCCAGGTCGATCTCGCGCAACCCGATCGCCAAGCCGATGTCGGTAGACGCCGCAGTTTCCAGACTCTGCCAAAGCTCGGCCGCCTTGGCGCCGATCTCGCGGCCGACACGCTCGGCCTCGTCGTAAACGGCCAGCTTCGGTCTCACCGCGGGGGCGATGTCCCCGTGCGTGCACTGCATGGCCCCGACGATCGGTCGAGTCTTGGTCTGGCTCTCGGCTCGGTTCGCCAGTTCGCCACACACGTAGGCCCACACGTCCGCGTTGTAATCGGACTCATGCTCTGAAACGCCTGTGCCGTGGATAGAGAAGATGACGAAGGCCCCCAACGGCTTCGCCTTCTTCCTTCTGGGACGCTTCCCGGCGCCTGACTTGGCCGTGGGTGGTTCGGGAGCGGCATCGACGCGGATGACGTGCAGGTCTGGGTTGATCGCCTGGAACCTGCGCTGGTCCGCTGAGTCGCTGACGGTCGACTCACCGGCTCGGATGTGGGCCTTCAGCGAGCGGTTGCGCGTGCTCCCCCAGACTTGGGTGGTGCCAATCGCGACGGTGGCCGGGCGCCGGTTCTGGTACGCCTCGATGACTGCTGAAGTGATTTGCTCCACAAGGAACTGGGTCCACGCTGGATCGAATCCGGGATGGTTCGCGGCGAAGCGGTTGTAGAAGTCAGAGCCGAAGTACTGGCCCGGACCTGCGTGGGTATGCGTGGCACCCATGAATATGCCGTCCGCGGGAATGTCCGTGACCTCGGCGACGCCCCTGGCTACCAGATGCTGCACTACCCGCGATCCGCTCAGCAGGTCGGCGAAGATGATCGCGACCGATGATGTGCCCTCGCGAAGGTGCAGAACCCTGGCGCGTAGACGGGTCCGGAAGCCGGAGCCGTCGTGGGCGAGTGATGAGTAGCCAGCCTTGGGCATTCCGGGTGGAGGAGTGATGTCGACTTCAGCCACACCCGCCAATGTCTCGGCGATCTTCGGAAGCGAGCCGCTCGTCGGAATGTCGATCGTGAAGCGCGCCTCCCCCCTGTCGGCAGCGACGAACGGTAACAGTGGGCTGTGATTCCGGATGTCCCATGTCATATGTGGAAGCTACGCGTCGCCGGGTTTCGTTGCACAACCGGACGTGGCCAGCGTTCGCCACGGGCGCTGGACACGTGATTCAGTTGGCGCGTAATACCTGGGGCACTGCCGCGCGTTGCGTGACAATGGCCTTGGAGAATCGAGAGAGGAAGTCGAGCGTGTGCCGCTTGTTCGGGATGAACGCTGGTCGCCGGACAGTGCGCGCCGAGTATTGGCTGGCCGACGCCCCTGACAGCATGCTCGAGCAGAGCCGCCGCAACCCCGACGGTTCCGGGATCGGGTGGTACGAAGCGGACGGGAAGCCACGCGTGGATAAGCAGTCAGCCGCCGCGTACGCCGATCCGGAGTTCGAGCGGACAGCGAGCCGAGTCACAGCCACCACGCTCGTTACCCACGTGCGTTTCGCCACGGTTGGGGCGCACACGGTCGCGAACACTCACCCGTTCCGCATGAGGGGCCGGTTGATGGCTCACAACGGCGGCTTCGGTGACCTGGACCGCGTCGACCAGCAACTCGGCCCGTACAGAGACCTCGTACTTGGGCAGACCGACTCGGAGAGATTCGCGGCGCTGATCTGCCAGCAGACAGACGTCCACGATGGCGACGTGGCGTCCGGCATGGTCCATGCCGCCAAATGGCTGGCCCGCAACGTCCCAGTCTCATCATTGAACTGCGTGGTCGTCTCTCCCGGCAGGATGTGGGCCCTTCGCTACCCTGACTGCCGTTCGCTGCACGTCGCGACCAGGTCTGTGTGTGACGGCTCGCGCGAACCGGGCTGGAGCGGCCGGTCGCGACTCGCGGAGCATCGCATCATGGGCGATCCCGACGGCGAGTCAACGCGAGTCGCGCTCGTTGCCAGCGAGAGGATTGACGGGCGTGACGACTGGCGGCAGCTGGATCCCGGGGAACTGCTCTACATTGACGAGGATCTGCGGGTGGAGTCGCATAAGGCGGTAGAAGGCCCCCCCGAGTTTCCGCAGCCAGCGGGTAACTCGGATCCGAACGATGACAGCGATTGATCGTAGGGAGATACGCGGCATGGCGACGACTAGCGAAAGACCGTACCAGGATCTGTTGCGCTGGAGCACCGGGCTGGACAAGGCCGGATGGGACCATGTCGCCTGGCTGATGGACTGGCACAGGGCGATCATGTGCGGTGTGCCGCTGGAGCGCGGTTTGGAAGAGCCTGACGCGCACAATCTGTGCGGTTTCGGGCAGTGGCTCTACGGGGACGGTGCGGACCTGCTCGAAAGTGACGACCGGATACAGTCCGTTGAGCGAATTCATCGTCGGATGCACGACAGGGCGCGTGAGATGCTGCGGTCGGCGCGCCAATCTGGGCAGGTGGACCCCGCGGAGTACGACGACCTGTTGAATCTGCGAGGTGTGTTCCACACCCGGGTCAAGACGTGGCAGCGTGGGTTGCTGAAGCAGCTGTTCAACACGGACCCGCTAACCGGCCTCCTGAATCGGCGAAGCTTGGACAGCTTGCTGGGAGACATGATCTGCGAGTGCGCGAACTTCGACGATGGGTGTCAGATCGCGATCGTGAACGTGGACCGTTTGAAGCGGGTGAATGATCGGCATGGAACCAGCGTCGGCGACGAGGTTCTAAGGACACTCGGTTCGCACATGTCCCAGCGATTGCGGTCATCCGATCTGGTTGTCCGGTACCGGGGCGACCAGTTCCTGGTGTGCTTCCCGCACAGGACGGTGGATCAGGCCTTCGACGCGCTCGACAGGATCCGCCGCACGATTTCGGGCCGCAACCTGCGCATGGGGCAGGGCGTCGACGTGACTGTGTCTGTGTCAGTGGGACTGGCCAGCTGGGATGGTAGCGAGGACGTGAAGGAGACGATCAAGCGCGCTGAGTGGGCCGTGTCCGAGGCGAAGCGTGCGGGCCGAAACTCGGTCACGGTGGCTCCCGACTGATCCGGATGAGCACGGCCCCGGTTTGTCGGCCCTCCGGCGTGGCGAGTGGTCAGGAACCGAGTGCTTCTCCAACGACGCTGGCCGCTCGCAATCCCATGGACATGATCGTCATCTGCGGATTGACTCCCAGCGAAGTGGGGACACACGACCCGTCGGCGACGAACAGGTTGTCGAAGCCGAATACCTTGTGCTCGAAGTCGACAACCGCGTTGTCCGGAGAACCGCCCATGCGAGCCGTTCCGAGCGGATGGAACGCCATCCCACGGTACTTGCGCGCCGGCAGCCTCAGCCTTCGAAGCGCCCGGGCATCATGCACGTTCATCACCGAGTCGACGCCGTTGATGAACGGCATTACCTCGTCCGCGCCGCCGCGCAGGAGCATCTCGGCCAGTGCCGCCGATCCTTTGCGGAATGATTCCATGACCCTGGGCGTCAGCGAGTACCTGATCAAGGGTCTGCCGTTTGGTCCGATCGACACCGACCCAACGCCGGTGTCCCGGACCATGAATCCGAACTGCCCGACCTTCCCCCACGCGTCCAGCCATCTGGTCAGCTCCTCGCCCCGCTGCATGAGTGATGGAGCCGCCAATTGCGGCGGGACGTAGAAGCCTTCGAAGCGAATCCTGTCATCGGCTAGTCCGTCCACGAAGTAACCCTGTGGGATCGCTCGCCAGGGCTGGTCCTGATCCTCGGCGAAGAGCGCGAGGGCGCCTAGAGCTGGGTGGATGGACAGGTTGCGTCCCAGCCACGGTAGGTTCACGCCGTTGCGCCGCAGCAACAGTGGGGTCAGGAGTGAGCCGGCGGCTACGATGACCGCCCGAGCGTGCACTTCCACGCTCTTGGGTGCCCCGCCGGAGTCTTGCCCCTCGACCAGGACGCCGACCACTTTGCGGCCGGTCATCAGGATCCGCGTGACTGGCAGCCCCGTGTAGAGGCGGGCCCCGGCCTTCAAGGCGCGTGGGACCCAGCTGACGTTGGAACCGCGCTTGGCGTCGGTCGGACAACCGGCGAAGCACACGCCCTGAGCGTCACATCCCGGCGCGTTGCGCCGCAGCGGGCCGTGGTGCCCGCCCATCTCTGAGGCACCCTTGGCGATCACTTCAGCGATGCGGCCCAGGTACTCAGGCTCGCCCTCGGCGACCTGAAGCTCGGCCTCAACCTGGTCCAGCCACGATCCGAAGACGCCAGGCTCGAAGTCGCTCGGGAACCCGCTGGCCCGCCATTCGCCCAACACGGCGTCGGGAGTCCGGAAGCACGTACCGCTGTTGATCGCGGTCGTGCCGCCAACCATCCGGCCGATAGGCGTGATG
The DNA here is from genome assembly GCA_030700225.1 of Candidatus Nanopelagicales bacterium. Lineage (NCBI taxonomy): Bacteria > Bacillati > Actinomycetota > Actinomycetes > Candidatus Nanopelagicales > Candidatus Nanopelagicales bacterium. The sequence goes on from JAUYJT010000023.1 coordinate 18,963, forward strand.
AGGGAGGTGTTGCCCAGGGTCAGGTTCACGTTTAGGCTGCCCTCGCGCAAGAATCGCAGCAGCCTGTCCTGAGGCGGTCCGGAGAACTGTGGCCTGCGTTCGTACCGGCCCTCCTCGATGATCACCACGCCCAGGCCCTGCTCGGCAAGGCTTGCAGCCGAAGATCCTCCGCCAGCTCCCGACCCGATTACGACGACGTCGCAGTCGATCCGGGTCGTCGGCTCCAAGCTCTCCGGCGAGATCACCTCGGCCATCCACTGGGGCAAAGGAGCGTCGACTGGCTTCGCGTAGGCCTCGATTCCCAATCGCTGGAGGTAGTCGGGTCTGCTGAAATGCGCCATCTTGAGGGGGGCGGTGAGCGCCAACAGTGTCGTGCGCCCCAAGGTGCCACCCAGGCCTTCGATCCGGTCCAGCAGCTTGCGACGGCGATCCAGCGACAGCTTGGCGAACTTGTGGCCGAAGTTGGACACGGCGACGGCATCTAGAGCCCGAAGCCCCGCGCGGTAGAGCGAGGCGGTAACGGGAGGAAGGCTGTCCACAACCGCCTGGGCTCCAGCGACGGTGACTTCGTCGGGGGCGGGAACGATTTCGCCCTCGGTCAGGACCGCCTCGGCCAGCGCCAGCAGGCTCTCGTGATCGCTCTTGGACCAGTCTTCGCAGTGAGCCGACACGTCGGAACCGTTCATGCCCCTCCCCCTCCCCGGCGCTGTGCGCCGGGTGGGGGTACCCCTCCCCCTCCCCGGCGCTGTGCGCCGGGCGGGGGGACCCCCAGGCAGGGCCGTCGACGCCAGTGAGAACGAGCGGGCGAATGACAGTAGGTCATCGCCGTGGAAGTTCATCGTGCCTGTAGCCACCGTGACGCCGTTGCGTTCCAGGCGGGTCGACATGGTTGTCATCGAGCTGTAGGGATGACGGAGTCTGACGTCCTTCTGGCCCCACAGGCGGCACGGATTGCCTTCATCGTCTGTGAAGTCGATGTCATACACCAGGCGGCGACCGATCAGAGGCCTGACTAGCACCGTGCCAGTGCACGATGTTTCTCCTGCCCAAGGCTGGGCCAGTATCGTTCCGGTGACCTTCGCCTGGCCGTTCACCAGGAACCGGCCCGCTTTCTTGGCGTCGCAGCGGATGTCGATCGATACGTGGCCTGTGTTGCCCTCATTGTCATGTAGCTCGCCGCTCATGCGCTCGAAGAAGAAGGCACCCATCGTCGCTCCCTTTCGCTGGTCGGATCCGGGCTAGATGACCGGTTGGACCTGTGGGTTCTCGGTCTGCTGCAGGAACTCAAGTGCCCCCCCGAACTGGCTGCGGCACTCGAACTCGTCGTCGTTGGCGGGCTTGACGTTCAGCGTCACCTCCGACGTCTTGCTGTTCAGGCAGTAGCTGCGCTGCCCGTTCGGGTTGTCGTAGCCCAGGCAGACCATGCGCGCGGGGTTGGCGATCATTGTCAGAAGGGCTTGTCCGTCCCGTCCGCGCATTCTCAACTGCCATTTGGGGAAGGCGAGCTTGGGAGTCTGCCGCCACAGATCCACGAGCCGGTCGAAGCGGAACTCCTTGCCGTTGCGGCGCACGGTCAGCATGGACAGCAGCGGAGTGGTGACCGGGCCGAGCTGAACCCGGCCGCTGGCACCCTCCATCATCGCGAATGGGCGGGATTGGGAGTCGGTGAAAACGCACTGACCCCAGGCGTATTCGGGGGAGTGAGCCTCACCCCAGTTGTGGCCCTGCATCCCGAACCAGTCGTCGATCAGCCATTCGGCGCCATCCCAGGTGACGGATCCTGAGTAGCTGGCTACCGGGAACGGTGTCAACAGCTTGTTCTTCGGCACGGGGGCATCGATGAGCTTCCTGGTCGGCAGAAGCGACAGGGGTTCGCCCAGGAATCCGGGCACCCGCGCGAGCGTCAGGTCCCAGGAGAGCTTGCCCGACTCGGTGTCGATGCTTCCTACTGCTGTTCCACCGTCCGAGTCCAGCCGCATCGTCGTTCCGGCTATTTCGGTGACGAGCGGAGTTTCGCCGCCGGTGATCGTGGCGTCCCCGATGGGCACCGTCTCGCGGGCAGCGGAAGTCCGGTCGCCGTCGAAGACGCTCACCCAGGTCTCGGCCACGGCCGAGCCGTCAGCGCGGCACAGCACGGTGGACTTGATCCAAACTGAGCGGGGGCTCTTGGGATCGTTCGCCCTCAGGAACCAACTCTCGACGCATTTGCTGCCGACTTTGTAGCGGGGTGCGTTGTCGGCTAGTGCGATGCTCATTTGGGTCTCCTTCTGCTAGAGCCTCGGATTGCGTGTCAACAGGGGAACGATGGAAACTCCGGCCTTGGCGACCTTCACGGCTCGCCTGACCGGGTTCTCGACGGCCAGGGCCCGGCCGAGCTTCGACATTGTGGCTTCGAGATCGGGTCCATATGGGTACCACCAGGGGCGCTTGGCGTTCGGGCCCGCGAACTTCGGCACTTCGATCACTTTGGTCCAAGTCGCGTCGAGCAAGCCTTCATCCCCATGGCTGCGACCGAATCCTGACAAGCCCACGCCACCCCAGGGAATCTCGGGGGAGCCGTAGCACGTCGCGGCGACGTCATTGACGCAGACGACTCCAGCTCGCAGCTTGGCGGCCATCGCCTTCGCGGCGTCAAGGTCGGCTGTGAAGATGCTGGCGGTGAGTCCGTATTCGGTGGCGTTGTGCATCGAGATCGCTTCGTCGTCGTCGTCAAACGGCAGCACCGCCAGGACGGGTCCGAAGGTTTCCGAGCGCCATGCCTCGGTTTCGGCGACCTGTGAGCCCGTCAGCAACGTGGGTTCGAGCTTGCGTCCGGGCAGGAAGGTGCCCCCAGCGGCCTGCGTGGCTCCTGCGTTCCGGGCGTTGAGCATGTGCTCCTGCCACACATGGAGCTGCTTGTCGTCGACGGCGGGCCCGAGCTCACGGGATCGATCGATGCGGTTCATCTTGTCCGCGATCCTGACTACGAGGGCATCGTGGATCGATCGGTGGACAAGCAGCCGCTCGACCGAGGCGCAGGCCTGTCCGGCGTTGAATGTCGCGCCCCACGCCGCCGCGGAGGCCGTGAACTCCAGGTCCGCGTCGGCTCGCACGATCATCGCGTCGACTCCGCCAAGCTCGAGGCTGACCGGGATCGGGAGCCTGGCGCACGCTGCCATGACCTTGCGGCCAGTGGCCACCGAGCCCGTGAACAGCACCTTGTCCGGTTGCGCTTCGATGAGTCGCTGGCCCAGCGAGCCATCACCGTAGGCGACCTGGAAGAGTCCCTCGGGCAGGCCGCACTCGCCAAGGAGCTTCTCGATCAGCCGGGCCGAGTCAGGGGTCAGCTCGCTCGGCTTGAGGACAACGGCGTTTCCCGCCAGAAGCGCTGGAAGTACCTGGCTGAGCGGGATGAAGAACGGTAGGTTCCACGGCGAGATCGCCAGGACGACACCGAATGGTTGCCGGACCAACTCAGCGGAGCGGCTCGGGTGGCTCTCGAGGGGGACCGCCTGGGCGCTGAGCACAGCGCTCGCGACGTGGCAGGTGTGTCGCGCGAATTGGATCGCGGTCACTGCTTCGTGGGCTACGGCTTCGGCTCTGGGCTTGCCGTTCTCCTCATGGATGGTGTCCGCGATCGGGTCGATGCTCGCTGCGATGTTCGCCGCCAAACGCGATAGCCGCCTGGCGCGGGTGGGCAAGCTCATCGCCCCCCAGATTCGCTGAGCCTCTCGCGCCAGCGCCATGATCTCGGCGCTGTCGGCCTCGGCCGAATCGACCACGATTGGGGTCGCGGACTGGCTCTGACTGCCGGGGATGCCGTTCGCGAGTGTGTCAACGGCCATGGCCAACCCTTTCGGTTTCGTCGCTGCTTGTGTCCATGACGCGTCGCTCGGCTTGATCCGACCACGCCACCAGAGCCGCGGCGCCATACAAGCGCATCGCTTCGCCCGCCGCTTCGGAGTCTGAGCGCTGGATCGCGGCCACGGCTGCGTGGTGAGCGAGAGTGACCATCCGGTCCTGGGGATACAGCGCTGCGAACTGGACGCGGTTCTGTTGGTAGGCGGCGCCGATGGCGCTGAGCATCAGTCGGAGCACCTGGTTGCCGGAGGCCACGATGAGGGTTTCGAAGAACGCGTAGTCAGCTTCCTGGATCGCGTCCACGCCTCGCGCCAGGTCCAGGGCGTCAAGCGCCCGCTGAAGCGCGGCGATGTCCTGTGCGGTCGCCCGGCTGGCTGCCTGCGCCCCGGTGAACCCGAGCAGCTCGGTGCGCAGCGTCAGCAGGTCATGCATCATCGCTGGATCCACGCGGCCGTTCGGAGCCAGCAGCCACGGCAACAGGTGTAGACCGGCCCCGGCCAGGAAGTCGCGGACGGTGACACCGCCTCCATGTCGTACTTCGACTAGACCCCATGCCTCCAGGCTGTGGATGGCTTCTCTGACGCTGGATCGATTCACATCGAACTGGCTAGCTAGGTCACGCTCGGATGGGAGGCGTTCGCCGGGTGTGTACTTGCCAGCCAGGACGGCCCCGCGAATCGCGACCGCGATCTGGTCCGCGACTCGGGTCCTGCTAACAGGCTGGAAGGTGTTCACGAGGCCCCTCTCGTGCCACCGGGCCGGGTGATCCAGTGGTCCGACCACTTTGCCTCGGATGGGGCCTCATGTCAAGGAACTTCGGCGACTCGCCTCGTTGGCCCGACACGATTGCCCCCGCCCCGCGTCGCCTCGTCCCCTCGTCCCCTCGCGGAAACGGCCGTTCCCGACAAACGCGACAGTTAAGGTACAGACGCGCCCGTTGCAACGGTCGCGTCCTTCAGGAACAGGTGTTTCTTTCGTTAGCGGCCGTTCCCTCCGGCGGAGGGGTTGTCGCTGATCTGCGGCGTTGGCGGGTGGCTGCTAGGCTCCGGCCCAGGCGTTCGCCGGGTTGCTGACAGCCCGGATTGGTGAACTGGGTAATTGGATGGAGGACCGATGAACCGTGTTGTGGTTAGCGGAATTGTGGCCGCTGCGGCGATTGGAATCGCCTCCTGCGGTGTCACGCCGATCCTGGACACCGGTAAGGCGGAAGGCGAGATCGAGAAGGGGATACTTCAGCAGGCTGGGGTTGCCGTGGCCGTGGACTGTCCTGAGGGAATCATCGCTAAAGCCGGTGAGGTATTCGAGTGCGTAGGCACAGCCGAGGACGGTGAGAAGATCACGATCAAGGTGACCCAAGAGGACGACGAGGGCAACGTCGCCTGGGAGGTCGTAGCGCCCAAGTAGTCAGGCTTCGCTTACCAAACCTGAACACTTCGCTGACGTTGCCCTGTTCCCGCGGGTGCAAGCTCGGGGCATGAGCGAAACAAATGAACCTGTGGGCTCGAGCCCCGAAGACGAGACGAAGTTCGATCCGTTCGGATTGACTCAAACAGCCGAGATTGCGCCGCCGGACGAAGCTGCGCCGCCCACTGGCGCTCCTGGGGCGACCTACGCGGCTCCCCCTGTTCAGCCCTCGCCGGGCGTCACGTGGCACGACATGTACACGCAAGAGCAGCGGAAGACCCGAGCCCTCCTGGTGACCACGATCGTCGCGGCCGTTCTGTTCTTCGGCGCAGCTGCGTGGGGGATTGGCAGAGCGTCGTCGTTACCCGTGATGGGTCCAGTTGGCATGACGCTGAATGGTCCAGATGGCCCTGGAGGCATGATCGGGCGCGGCCCCGGAGGCATGATCGGCGGACCAGAGGGGAAGGTGCGCGGTCCTGGCGGGATGAGGGGCAGCCAGGGCCAAGGCATGCTTCAGCGGTTCTTCAACGAGGACGGCTCGCTTAACAAGGAGGCCGTAGCCGCCCACAAGGACTTCCTGGCATCCCAAGGGTCCGACGGAATGAGCGGTGTCATGGCCAGCCATCTGAGGAGGGGCCTAGCCGCTTCCGTCGCCAGCGGCCAACTGAGCCAAGCGCAGGCCGATGAGTTGCTGTCGGCGCTGGGAGTGTCGGCGACTCCGTCGCCAAGCCCGACGACCTAGGCGGCGGACGTCTTGGAGGATGGCCGACGTTATTGCGGTAAACCCCTCCCCCTCCCCGGCTTCGCCGGGCTGGGGGAGGGGGAGGGTGCCCCCAGCAGAACGTCGGCCTCCACGGCGACAGCGACGTCCGCCGAGCTCAGTCTCAAGGCAGTCAGGTGATGCAAATCCTCTGATGATCATGGACGTCGACGATCACCCAGGAAGAGATGATCGCTGAGGAGCTTGATCATCAGAGCATTTGCATCATCGGGGCCTCCGCAGAGGCGAGTGACGCCCGCGGGGTCAGCGCGGGTGGCTAACGGGAGTCAGAAACGGCGACTGCCGGACAGGGGCGCCAGTTGACTGGTTGACTCGGGCCTGATCTCAGGCCGGAGGTTGCCCGTGGTTCGTTCGCTGCGCCGGATTCTGGTTCTGTACAGACCGTATCTGGGCCGACTCATCCTGTCCCAGGTGTCCCTGCTGCTTTCGGCGCTCTGCGCGATCAGCGTGGCTGGGTTGACCAGCACGATGATCAACGAAGGGCTGCTGGCGAAGGACACCTCAGTCATCACCGACACCGGGATCTGGATGGGCGTTCTGGCCGTACTGTCGGGCGTCTTCATGGCGATCACAGCGGCGCTGGCGGTCGTGTTCGCTCACGGCACTGGCTATGCGATGCGGACGATGGCCTACGACCAGATCCAGACGTTCTCGTTCGGCAACTTCGACAGGTTCCGCACGGGCAATCTGCTCGTCAGACTCAGCTCCGATGTCCTGAACGTGCAGAACGCGGTGCTGTACGCGATCTTGCTGATCCTGTACGCGCCGTTCATGGTGATAATCGCGTTCGTCCTGGCTCTGCTGACAACCCCGGGCCTAGTGTGGATCCTGGTGGCGGCGGCGGTGATGGTGCTGGCGGTCATGGCCGTCATAGCGCCACGGATCGACCGCGCCTACATAGAACGACAGGAACGCCTGGACGCCGTCAACAACGCGTTGCAGGAGAACTTGTCCGGGGTGCGTGTGGTCAAGTCCTTCGTTCGGGAGGACCTGGAATCGGAGCAGTTCGCCGAGCGAGCCGACGCGTTGCGCACACCGGCGTTCCGTGCCGCATTCAACGTCGCGCTGCTGACCCCGCTGTTGAACGTGTTCTCCCAGGTGGGTATCGCCGTCGCGCTGTGGGTCGGTGGCCAGAGTGTGCTCGAGGACCACGGCCTGACCGTTGGCCAAGTGTCGGCGTTCATGCAGTACCTGACCCTGGTTGTTGTCCCGCTGGCGTTGATGGCGATAGTGATTCCGTTCATCCTGCGCGGTGATGCGTCGGCCAGGCGGATCTACGAGATCATCGATGCCCGCTCGACTCTGTCGGACGACGGGAAGCTCAAACCCGGCACGATCGCTGGCCGCATCTGCTTCGAGAACGTGACATTCGCGTTCGACCGGGCCGACGGCGAACCCAACCCCGCAGTGCTTCACGACATCAACCTGGTCCTCGAACCGGGCGAGCGCGTCGGCATTCTCGGTGCGACTGGGTCCGGCAAGTCGGCGCTCGTCAATCTCATTCCCCGCTTCTATGACGTCTCCGCCGGGAAGGTCACCATCGACGGCGTCGACGTGCGTGACATCCCTCTCGACCAGCTGCGGGCGATCGTCGGCGTGACGCTGCAAGAGGCGGTGCTGTTCCAGGGCGACATCAGAACCAACCTGAAGTTCGGCGCGCCGGATTCCGGCGATGAGGTCATGGAGCAGGCCGCGAAGGCGGCCGATGCGTACGGCTTCGTGATGAATGTGCCCGAGCAGTGGGACGGTGAGGTTTCGCGTCGCGGCTACAACTTCTCGGGCGGCCAGCGACAGAGGTTGTCGATGGCTCGCACGTTGGTCCCACGCCCGTCAGTGCTGATTCTGGATGACTCGACCTCGGCGCTCGACGTCGCCACCGAAGGTCGTGTCCAGGCAGCGATACCGGAGTTCGCCGCTGGAGTCACGACGATTTACGTCGCCCAGCGGATCAGCGCCGTAATCGACCTCGACCGGGTCGTACTGATGGACGCGGGGATGATCGTCGATGTTGGCAGTCACGAAGAACTGCTGGAGCGATCCGGGCTCTACCAACAGATCTACGAGTCCCAGCTCGGTTCGGACGTCACGAGAGGGGCGATTTCGTGAGCGCCGCAACCGCGTCAAAGCCAGGAAGCCAGACGAAGCACCCGGACAAGCCCAAGGCCTCGCTGCGCCCACCGAAGCCGAAGGACGACACCAACGAGATCACCAGCCGCCTGGTTGGGTACATGACCCAAGACGGCGGGGGCGCCAAGTTCGCGACGGGGATCGCCATCCGCTTCGTGTCCGTCGCCCTTCTGACGACCATTCCGTTCTTCACCGGCCAAGCGATCAACACGATGAGCGCAAGCGACGGCACGGTCTCGACGCTGCGCGGGTGGCTGATCGCGATCCTGATAGCGGTCGGCTGCTACTTGGTGACCGCCGTCGTCGCAGAACGCATGTTCGCGCGATTGGCGACGAACGGCCTATTCAACCTTCAGCGAGGCTTGTTCGACCATCTCCAGACTCTGTCGCTGAGCTTCTTCGATCGCCAGCCGCTAGGCCAGCTCATGAGCCGGGTCACCAACGACACCGAAGCCGTCGCGCTGTTCTTCGAAAGCGCCGTCGCCGCCGTGATCAGGGACCTGTTCAACCTGGTGCTCATCATCGGCGTCATGTTCTTCCTCGACTGGCGCCTGACGCTGGCCGCGCTGCTAGTAGTGCCCGTGATGCTCATGGTTGGCGGCGTGCTTGGCCGGGTGGCTCTACCCGCCTTCGCCAAGCTGCAGGACGAGCTCGGCGATCTCAGCGCCTTCCAGGAAGAGACCATCGCTGGGCACAAGGTCATCATCAGTAACCGGCGCCAAGACTTCGCAACCAAAGGCGATGAAGAGCACGCGGGCCGAGTCTTCGAAACCGGCAGTCGGGCGTTCTTCTCCGCCCTGCTCCAGTTCCCCGTCACGCAAACGCTGTCGATGGTCATGGTCGTCGTGGTGCTAGTTCTTGGCGGTCTCCTGACAGTCAACGGATCCATGAACGTTGGTGAAGTCATCGCGTTCGTCGGCTACGCGGGCCTGCTGTCTGCGCCACTGTCGGAGATCGCCGAGCTCTTGACTACGACGATGAACGGAATCGCCGGCGGCAGGCGGATCTTCGCGCTCATCGATGAGAAGCCGCAGATCGTAGACGCCACGGACGCGAATCCGTATGAGTTCGCCGGCGGCCGCGTGGAGTTTCGCGACGTCCACTTCTCCTACGTTCCGGGGCGCCAGATCCTGCATCACAACTCGTTCGTGGCCGAGCCCGGTCAGATGATCGGAATCTGCGGACCGACCGGGGCGGGCAAGAGCACGATCATCAATATCCTGACGCGCTACTACGACACCCAGAGCGGGTCGATTCTAATCGACGGGCAACACCTGCGGCACATGTCGCTGGCGTCGTTGCGCCAGCAGGTGGGAACGGTGTTGCAGGAGGCTTTCCTGTTCTCGGACACGGTGATGAACAACCTGCTCTACGCGCGCGAGGGCGCGACACCTCAGGACGCGGTCGAGGCCGCGAAACAGGCCAACGCGCATGACTTCATCAAGCGCCTGCCTCAGGGCTACGACACCGTCATGACCGAGCGTGGAGCGAATCTCAGCCAGGGCCAGCGACAGATGATCACGATCGCGCGGGCGATGGTCGCGGAACCGAAGATCCTCGTGCTGGACGAGGCCACGTCCAACGTCGACACTCGAACCGAGAAGCTGATCCAGCAGGGCCTGCGGAATCTGATGAGTGGGCGCACGTCCTTTGTCATCGCGCACCGGCTCTCCACGATCCGCAACGCTGACCGGATCTTGGTTGTAGATGGCGGGCGCATCGTCGAGCAGGGGACGCACGATGAACTAATCGCGATGCACGGCGCGTACACATCGCTCTACCTGAGTCAGTTCAAAGGTCGAGGCCCCGCTGCTAGAGACTCAGGCGGCGCTGGCGACGAGCCGGGCGCGGCGTTCACCAGCACGTAGCTCAAACTGGCCGCGCCGTGGGTTGGATGGTCGCGTATCTGGGGTCGTCCGTTAGATCTCGCCAGATCGGCACCGCACCGGCGGAGAGCACGCCAGACAGCGCGAAGTCGATCGGGATCATGACCGCGTACATGATGATCATGAGCAGCAGCCCCCCGACGGGACCCGCTCCCGCCGCGGCGCTGATGCCCGCCGCCATGGCAAGGGGGATGACGACGATCATCACAACGATGCTTGTGACGGCTCCCGCCACGATGTACCAAAGAAGGTAGCGTCCGACGACCGCGAACCACTTGTTGCGCGTCGAGTTCCACGACCACTTCAAAGACCCTCTCGCCACTACGACCTGAGCGACCAGCGGCACCAGTCGGCCGCAGATCCACCAGGAAAGAACCGTGAACGCCAGGAACCCGAGAGTGCCCACGACCGCTGCGAGGACTGGGCTGACCAACGCGGTAACGGCGGTTCCGGCGACCAACAGCGCGATCGCAGCGGCCGACGCCGCGATCAGGAGCAGGGCGTATCCAGCCAGCCTCGTCCCAGCTCCCAGGCAGGACCGCATGGCCTCACCGAAGCGCACCGGACGATCGGCGGCGGCGTCCATCGCGAGTTTGTTGACTGCGACAACCTGAGTCGTCACGGCCAGGAGCGTCACAGCGCACGCGGCTATTCCAACAGCGATCCAGCCGACTAGCGGCAGGGGGGACGGAACTTGGGTGAGCAGGCGCCCGAACTCGGAGTTGACGGACTCTGGCAGGACCCCATCGGGGTATCGGTCCAATGCGTCGGACCAGTATTGCAGTGCTCGGGACAAGGATTCGAAGTTGACGAGCAACACCGTCGCGAGCGCGAAGATGATCGTCCAGACCGCCCAGATCAGCGCGCTGACTCCCAGGATCTGCCATCCGCCGCGAAGGATCATCTTGCCTGTGTCGGAGAACAGAGCGGCAACTGGGCGCATCCCGCTGGGGGTCGTCTGTCGGGTGGGTGCCGAGTACGCGCCGAATTGCCCCGGAGCAGGCGGGCTCCCTACCGGCGCCCAGCCAGGGCCCGCAGCGGGGGCGGGGATCCCGGTGTTGGGTGGGGGGAGCGGTTGGTCGGTCTCGTTAGTCCAAGCTGAGCCATCCCAGTACCTATGCATGAATCGCCCGGACGGATCCGCGTACCAGCCAGGAATCGGGGTGGCGCCGGTGCTGTCTTGTTCCATGGCAGTCACTCAGCGGGCGCGAGCCCGTAGTCGACGCCAGTCAATTCCTGGGACACTTCCCACAGCCGACGGGCGGCCTCGGTTTCCCGAGCGGCCGAGGCCCTACCGACCCGCTTTGGCTCTCCCCGAGACTCCAGGAACCCGGACGGACCGTAGTAGTCGCCCGAAACCACGTCTTCCGCGGTTGATGCGTAAAGCGATGGAAGGGCGCCGTTCTCAGCCGATTGCCCGATGACAGCTTGGACGAGGCGCGCGCCAGTCTTGGCGACGATGTGCTGAGTGAAGCTGGTCCCTTCGCTCCCGAGGTTCGTCGCCGCCCACCCGGGGTGAGCGGCGACCGACTTCAAGGACCATCCCGCACCGCGGGCCCGTCGGTCCAGCTCGGCGGTGAACAGCAAGTTGGCTAGCTTGCTCTGACCGTAGGCGATCCACGGCTGGTAGCGGCGGCGCTCGAACGACAGATCGTCGGGGTCGAGGCGGCCGGTGCGGTGGGCCAGGCTCGCCACGGTCACCACACGGCTATCGGCTCCGCGATGCGGAATTGACTTCAGCAGAAGTCCGGTCAGGGCGAAATGGCCGAGGTGGTTTGTGCCGATCTGGAGTTCGAATCCGTCGTCGGTCGCTTCCTTGGGAGTGGCCATGACGCCTGCGTTATTGAGCAGCACGTCGATCCTCGGGAACAGCTCACTGATCTGGGCCGCGGCATCTCGGATTGAATCGAGCGAGGCGAGGTCGAGCAGGACCTCAGTTGGCTCGGGCCCGGTGGCGACGGATCTGACCGTTTCCATCGCGCGCGCCAGCTTCTCCCGATTCCGTCCTGTGACGACGACCTGTCCCGCGTGCGCCGCGAACTCGGCCGCCGACGCCAAGCCCAGGCCGCTGGTCGCCCCCGTTACTACGAACGTGCGCCCGTTTAGGCTCGCGATGTTCTCAGCTGTCCAATTCCCCATGTGTCTATCGTGGCGATCGCGAGTGAGTCACGCCTGTTGACCGTGCCAATTGCGTGGAAGTCCTGGCTCTACTCCTCGGGCGGCAACAGCACGAACGCCCCGCGGACGTCACCGGCGGCCACACGCCGCAGGGCAGTGGCCGCCTCGGAGAGGGGCATCGTCTCGGTCTCCGTCCTGATTCCCCCCGGCCCGACGAGGGCAAGAAACTCCCGCACGTCGGAGCGCGTCACGTTCGCGACGGACCGGATCGAGCGTTCCCACCACAGGTCGTCGTAGTCCAGCGGTGGTACGCCGTCAAGGTGGATCGCGTTGATTGCTACGGTTCCTCCCCTGTCCAGCGCCTTCAGTGCGGTTTCGACGATCCATCCAACTGGGGCGAACGTGATCGCGGCGTCGAGCAGCTCCGGGATTCCATCGTCGTACGTCCCGGCCCATTCCGCCCCAAGGGCCAGGGCGCGTTCCGCCTCGGCTGCCGATCGCGTCACTACGAAACACCTGCACCCGAAGTGACGGGCTATCTGGATGGACAAGCTCGCCGACGCGCCGAAACCGAACAGCCCGAGTCTGGCGCCGCTGGACGCCGGGCCGATCCCAGCTACTCGCAAGGACCGGTAGCCGATGACGCCTCCGCACAGCAGAGGCGCTATCGCCACATCGCCGGCCAGCCCGTCGGAGAAAGCCGTACCAAGCTCGGGGATCAGATGGGTGAATCCAGCCCTAGCGGTCACCAGCTGTGCGTACCCCCCGTCCCGGTCCCAGCCCGTGAACCGCGCATCCGCGCACAGGTTCTCCCTGCCTGACAAGCAGAACCGGCACGTTCCGCAGACACTGGCTTGCCAAACCAGGCCAACCCGACTTCCGACTCCAGGGCTGTCCACGTCGGAGCCCAGCGCGACGATCCGGCCCACGACCTGATGCCCCGGAACGACCGGCAGCTTATGGGCGGGCAGGTCGCCTGTCACGAGTTGCAGATCCGTGCGGCAGACCGCGCTCGCGGTCACCTGGATCAGTACTTCGCCAGGCCCGGGCTCAGGGTCGGGGCAGCTACCGTAATCAAGTGCGGCGCCAGGGTCGGATGTTGGCCGGACCAGTCGGATCGCTCGCATGATTCCATCGTCGCTCATCGGCGGGCCGCGTTTCCCGGCCGTTGGCCGCGCTCGCGCCCGCGCAGCGCGATGGATCTCGCCCGAGGCGAACACATGTCAGAGAAACTGACCCGTCGGGGTATCGTCGTATGTTCACAGGTGAAGACGCGCGCAGCGCTGAAATGCGCCTCACCGACGGCTAGGCGTAGGGCCGACGAGGTCCCTGGCTACGACACGGATGGGAAGAGCCTCAGCACATGAACTTGAAGCGATTCGCTCGCGGGCCGGTCTTGTGGATCTTGCTCGCCCTCGTTCTGCTAATGGTGGCGACCACGGTCGTTTCGGACCTTGGCGGTCCTCAACAGGTGAGCACCGGGCAAGCGGTGCAGGCCATCCAGCAGAACCAAGTTTCCAAGGCGACGTTGGTCGCCGGCCGGGAGCAGCGCATCAATCTGACGATGAAGGACGGCAGCCAGCAAACTGCCCAGTACATCGATGGGCAGGGCGTGGAGCTGCAGTCGATTCTCCAGACCAAGTTGGACGCCGGGCAGCTCGCCGATGGCTACAACGTCGAGGTTCCCGAGGAGAACCTCTTGCTGACGATGCTGTTCTCGTTCGCCCCGATCCTGCTCGTGGTGTTCCTGCTCTTCTTCTTCCTCAATCAGATGCAGGGTGGCGGCGGGCGCCTGATGTCGTTTGGGAAATCCAAGGCGAAGCTCGTTACCAAAGACATGCCCCAGACCACGTTCGCGGATGTGGCCGGGGCCGATGAGGCGGTAGAGGAACTGCAGGAGATCAGGGAGTTTCTTTCTGACCCGACGAAGTTCCAAGCCGTGGGGGCGAAGATTCCCAAGGGCGTCCTGCTCTATGGGCCGCCCGGGACGGGAAAGACGCTGCTCGCCCGGGCTGTTGCCGGCGAAGCGGGAGTGCCGTTCTTCTCAATCGCAGGATCGGATTTCGTCGAGATGTTCGTCGGCGTGGGGGCATCGCGTGTTCGGGATCTGTTCGAACAGGCCAAGGCGAGCGCCCCGGCGATCGTGTTCGTTGACGAGATCGACGCCGTTGGGCGGCACCGTGGCGCCGGCCTGGGTGGTGGCCACGATGAACGCGAGCAGACGCTGAACCAGATGCTGGTCGAGATGGACGGTTTCGACGTCAGCGGTGGTGTGATCATGATCGCCGCGACGAACCGTCCCGACATCCTGGACCCGGCGCTGCTGCGGCCAGGGCGTTTCGACCGGCAGATTGCGGTGGAGCGGCCTGACATCAAGGGTCGCGAGGCGATTCTGAAGGTCCACGCGACCGGCAAGCCGCTGGCCGATGATGTCGATCTGCTCAGCGTCGCCCGCCGCACGCCTGGATTCACCGGCGCGGACCTGGCCAATGTGCTCAACGAGTCCGCCCTGCTGACGGCTCGGCTGTCCGAGAAGCTGATCACGAACGAGAACCTGGACGAGGCGATCGACCGCGTGATCGCGGGTCCGCAGAAGCGCACGAGGGTCATGAGCGACCATGAGAAGAAGGTGACCGCCTACCACGAGGGAGGGCACGCACTCGCGGCCGCGTCTCTCCCCGGCAACGACCCCGTACACAAGATCACGATCCTGCCCCGTGGCCGCGCGCTCGGATACACGATGGTGCTGCCAGATCAGGAGAAGTACTCGCGCACGCGCTCGGAGATGCTCAACGAGCTCGCCTACACCATGGGCGGCCGGGCCGCGGAGGAACTCGTGTTCCACGATCCCACTACCGGCGCTTCCAACGACATCGAGAAGGCAACCACTCTGGCCCGGGCAATGGTTACCCAGTACGGCATGACAGAGCGGCTCGGCGCGATCCGCTACGGCCAGGAGCAGAGCGAGGTGTTCCTCGGCCGCGACATGGGCCACATGCGTGACTACTCCGAGGAAGTAGCGGCAGCCATCGACGAGGAAGTGCGGACCTTGGTCGAGGCGGCGCATCAGGAGGCGTTCGACGTGCTGGTCGCTAACCGCGACGTGCTGGACCACCTAGTGGTGGCACTGCTGGAGAAGGAGACTCTTTCCAAGTCCGAAGTGCGGGAGATCTTCGAGCCCCTGTTCCATCGCGAAGTCCGCCCGGCGTGGACGGGTTCGGCGCGACGTGTCCCATCCGACAGGCCGCCAGTCCTGACCCCGGCTGAGGCCGGCGCGCCGGCTGGTTCACAGAAGAGCAATGGGGAGCAGCCAGAGTCAGACGCTTCGGAGGCTTCGGTGTCCGGCGAGCACGGTGACTCGAAGAAGGATTGGGATCCGCCATCGGGCGGGGAGGGCCCTCTGAGCGGCTGATGGTGCGGAAGTGACCCAAGCATTGCCTCCCTTCGACCTCGCGAGGGCAGCGGCGGCCGTGCGGGAGCTGCTGCTCGCAGTCGGCGAGTCACCGGATCGCGAAGGCTTGGTCGACACGCCGGACCGCGTGGCTCGGTCTTTCGCGGAGATGCTGTCCGGTCAGACCCAGAAGCCGGGAGACGTGCTCACCACTACGTTCGACCTCGGCCACGACGAGATGGTTCTCGTGCGCGACATTGAGGTCTTCTCACTGTGCGAGCATCACTTGGTCCCGTTCCACGGCGTGGCCCACGTCGGGTACATCCCAGGCGCCGACGGGCGGATCACCGGCATCTCCAAGATCGCGCGGTTGGTTGACGTCTACGCACGGCGCTTGCAGGTTCAGGAGCGTATGACTACGCAGATCGCTGAGGCGATGGTCGAATGCCTCCGCCCGCGCGGCGTGATCGTGGTCGTGGACTGCGAGCACTTGTGCATGTCGATGCGCGGAGTCCGCAAGCCTGGTTCTCGAACCATGACCAGTGCTGTGCGGGGGCAGTTGCGCGCACCAGCCACACGTGCCGAAGCCATGGCACTCATCGTTGGCCGCTGAGGCGCCGCGATGTCCGGACCTAGCCATCGCCACCCGGCTGGATTGCCTGTGGGGCTATCCCGGCTTGACCGATGCCTGGTGATGGGGGTGTTGAACGTGACGCCGGACTCCTTTTCCGATGGGGGCCGGTGGGATTCGGTGGACGCGGCCATCGCCAGAGGCGTGGAACTTGCCGGGGACGGTGCCGACATCGTCGATGTGGGCGGCGAGTCGACGCGTCCTGGTGCGCAGCGCGTGTCGGGCGAGCACGAGAGGGATCGCGTTCTTCCGGTCGTGTCAGCGCTGTCGCGGGAGGGAGTGTGCGTGAGCATCGACACGATGCGCGCATCCACCGCGACGGCAGCCGTGGCGGCGGGTGCGAGCATCGTCAACGACGTCTCGGGCGGGCTCGCGGACGCCCGGATGCTCGGAGCCGTCGCTGATTTGACCGCGCCCTACGTGATCATGCACTGGCGCGCTCACTCCCGAACCATGGATAACTGGGCAGCATATGAGGACGTCGTGAGCGACGTGCGATCAGAGTTGTTGGGCCGAGTCGAGCAGGCCACGGCCCGTGGCGTCGCTGCCGACCGGATCGTCATTGACCCGGGCCTCGGGTTCGCGAAGGACCCGGGACACAACTGGAGGCTGCTTCGCCGTTTCGGCGAGCTTGTGGCGCTGGGCTTCCCTGTGCTCATTGGGGCTTCGCGCAAGCGTTTCATCGGGGAACTTCTCGCCGAAGGCGGTGAGCCCCGCCCGCTGGATGACCGAGACGCGGCGACAGCGGCCATTTCCGCTCTGGCCGCGGCGACCGGCGCTTGGGGAGTGCGGGTCCATGAGGTGTCGGCAACCATGGACGCCGTGAAGGTAGCTCGCGCCTGGCAGGCCGACCCGCCGGGACGTGACGTTCCCGCCAGTGGACCCGGACTTTAGGGGCGGCATGGATCGCATCACCATCAGCGGCATCCGGGCCTGGGGTCACCATGGAGTGCTACCCGACGAGCGGCGCGAGGGCCAGAGCTTCGTCGTTGACGTCGAGCTGGGACTGGACACTCGCGCGGCGGCCGCTGCTGACGACCTGTCCGAAACGGTTGACTACGGGTCAGTGGCCGCCTCAGTCGTAGCGGTGATCCAGGGCGAGCCTGTTCACCTGATCGAGACGCTCGCGTCGCGCGTGGCCGAAGCGTGTTTGGGATATCCCCTCGCGTCGGAAGTCAAAGTCACGGTTCACAAGCCGCAGGCGCCCCTGGGGGTTGAGTTCACTGACGTCACCGTCTCGATCGCGCGCCGCCGATGAAGAAGCCTGTTCCCAAGGCCGCGCTGTCAGTCGGCTCCAATGTCGGCGACCGTGTCGCAGCGCTGCGCCGGGCGGTTCAGGCGTTGGCTGCGGTTCCCGGGACGAGCCTGGCGCGGGTCTCCTCCCTCTACGAAACCGAGCCGGTGGGCGGTCCTGTTCAGCCTGCGTTCCTCAACGCCGTCGTCACGGTTGAGTTGGCGCCCGGTCCTTCTCTGCGGGCTCTGGCGAGCAGGCTGCTCGAGGCCGGGCAGCAAGCCGAACGGGACTTGAGTCGCGCGCGCGAGATCCGATGGGGTCCACGCACGTTGGATGTCGACGTGCTGGCGGTCGGGGACCTGGTTAGCGCCGATGAGCGACTGACGATTCCGCATCCGCGGATCAGTGAGCGGGCCTTCGTTCTGGTGCCTTGGGCCGAGGTGGATGAGTCCTTCGTTGTCGTCGGCCTTGGCTCAGTGGCTGCTCTGCTGGCGGCCCTGCCGTCTGGGGCGCGAGGCGCGGCTCGCCAGTGGGAGGGCGGTGGAAGTGACTGGTGGGTACTCAGTCCGCCCTCGGGATAGTGGGAGTTGTGGGCGTTCTCATGGTCTCCAGCAGAGGGCTTGTTGCGGGTGATCGGTAGGCGAGCTCCGGCTCAAGGCAGTCAGGTGATGCAAATCCTCTGTTGATCATGGAGGCCGACGATCACCCAGGAAGTGAAGATCACTGACGAGCTTGATCATCAGAGAATTTGCATCATCTGGGCCTCCGCAGCGCCTCATGGCGCACATGGATTCAGGCTTAGGCTGGGGTAGTGCAACCAACCCGCGTCAAGGTACTGCTCCTAGTCGCTTTGGCCGCTGCGGTAATCGGTTGGGTCGTCGCGCGGGTTGCGGACTCCATGCTCGGGCGCCTAATGCCCCTGTCGTGGTCGGCGGCAGTCGCGATCTGGCTGCTGGCGGTGGGGCTCGGAATGTGGGCATGGATCGTGCGCCCGCGTCTCCTGGGGCGGGATGGGTACCTACCGCTGCCTCCTGTGGTCGCGGCCCGGACAGCCGCCCTGGCCTTGGCCGCTTCCAGGACCGGAGCGGCCGTTGGAGGCCTGTACGCGGGATTCGCCGTTGCCCTGGCTGGCGAACTATCCAGCTTGGCGGGGCGCGAATACGCGGCGGTGGCGGTGACTTGTGCGATCGGGTCCGCCGCGCTCACGGCAGTGGGTCTGTGGCTGGAGCAAATGTGTCGCATTCCGCCGCAAGACGGTGCGAACGGCGCCGGGCAGTCGCCTGGAGGTGAACAGGAGTGGGAGCCGGAGCTTGGGGCCGAGCGGTCCAACAGTCCCGCGCCGGCCAGGCCATCGGCCCACGGCCCAGCCGGTGACGCCGTCGGGTGACCCGGACGACTACGCTGCGCCCATGACGGCATCTCTGGAGGATCTTCCCTACGAGGAGTTGAAGCACCGCGCCTTCGCGCTGGCCGAGCATCGACACGACTTGGGCTTCTTCTTCGATCTGTTCCAACACACGCCGGCCATCCGCGCGACCGCCGACGAGGGCGGTTCCCTCGGTGAGTTCACCGGCAGCCTCATAGAGACGATTGAGGCGGCCCGCGAGGTGTTCGGGGAGGGCAACATTGGGGAAGCGGAACCGTTGTTCCGGGCCCGGTTCGCCTCCTACCTTCGCGAGCATGGCCAGGGCTGAGGCCCGCGCGGGGTTGAGCGTGAGTCAGCGCCGCAGGGCTCTGCTGCTCGCCGCAGTTGTTTCTGGCGCGCTGCTCGCGTCGTGCGCATCGGGAAGTGAGGATCCGCAGTCCCCTTCGCCATCTCAGTCGGAGAGTGCGCCTCCGGTGGTGTCGGTGGCTGCTGACCCTTCAAATGAGAGCCGGGTCCTGGCCAATCTCTACGCCGGCGCCTTGACCGCATCCGGGCAGGCTGCGCAAGTCGTGCCAACCGACGGATTCAAGTCTGCGGTGACAGCGGTGGAAAAGGGGCGCATCCACGTGTTCGGTGGCCCCGTCGGGCGCCTAACCGACTACCTGAACGGGCAGGCCAGCGGGTCGTCCCCATCGCCCGCAGCGTCATCGAATCTGGACGAAACGATGGCCAGAGCGAGGGGACTCGCTGGAGCCCAGGATCTTGTTGTGCTCGACGCCGCGGAGGCATCGAGCGGATGGGCTTTCGCGGTGAGCGAGAAGTTCGCGGAAGCGAACCGATTCGGCACGCTTGGCGAACTAGCCGAATACTCCCGCCAGAGCCCCGTGGTTCTGGCCGCACCGGCCAATTGTCGTAAGCGGGACTACTGCCTGCCGGGGCTTCAGGAGCGTTACGGGCTGCAGGTTGGGCGATTTGTGGCGCTGGATGGGCGGGCGACACTCGACGCGCTCGAAGAGGGCTCTGCCGACGTCGGGCTGGTTCGCCTCTCCGACGGTGCCCTGACGTCGCTGCATCTGGTCGTCTTGGCCGACGACATGAATCTGGAGATCGTCGGGAACATCGTTCCGATCGTTCACGAGAGCGAAGCCGCTTCGACTGTGCGGGACACGCTCAACCGGGTGCAGTCCAAGCTGACCCAGGAGGCATTCGCTCAGATGGACTATGCGGTCACCTACCAGGGTGAGTCGCCGGAGACGGTGGCTGATGCTTGGCTGGCCGTCAGCGGCTTCGCGTAGCACTCGGTGCCGCGGGGCGAGGGCTGGGCCGGAACAGGGCGCGGCATGCCAGGTTGGTCGCCTACGGAACGGATCTGCCCCATCGGGTCGCCGCTGATCGTAGCCTTGACCAATGTCCGAGAAACATCATGACGACGGGTTGGGCGGCATCGCCGCAGCCGCGCGTTCGCTGGCTGAGCGGCTTGAACTTCAGGACCCCAGCGCCCACGGCGGCGGAGATCCGGACAGAGTCACCCGGTGGAAGGTGACGTCGGCAAGGGGAGACGCCGATCTGTTCGCGGAACGGCTGGCAGCCATCGGGTTGGACGACCCTGCTCGGCTTGACGCCGTCTTCGACGATGTTGACACCATCGAAGTCGACGGGTTGCCTGACTGGCTCCTGACTCTGCGGGGGGCGGCTTCTCGCTGCGGAGACGACCCCGGATGGACGAGCGGTGAGAGCGGACACCGCGATCTGAGTCCCGAGCTACTGCCAGAGTTCGTCGAGCCGCTTGTGCGGCAGGCCCTGGATGAACTCAACGAGTTGGCGCGCGTCCCCGCCGTCGTAACCCAAGCCGCGTTCGCGGATCTGATCGATGGGCTCCGGCGGCATCTGGCCGGGCTGATCCAGACTTGCGTCGACACTGAGTACCGGCGATTCAGGGGCGACTTCCCCGGAATGGCCACTGGCGAAGCCGGGGAAGGACCTGCCAAGGCGGAGCCACCAGATGCCAACCCGTGGGAGACCTGGACCGGCCAACTCAGAACTTCCGGCCTGTTCGACTTGTGGGCGTCGTACCCGGTCCTAGCCCGCCTGGTGGGGACGGCGATCCGGCTGTGGGTGGCGCGAACTGCGGAACTTCTGATCCGCTTGGAAAGCGATTGGTCCGAGATCGGACGGGAGATCGCTCGCACTGAACTGAAGTCAGTCACCGGAATCGAGACTGGACTTTCCGATCCACACGCGGGCCACTCCTCCGTCGCAGTCCTGCGCGTCGAGAGCACAGATGGCGAAGCCGATCGCATCTTGTACAAGCCCAAGGACATCGCGTCCGAGATCCTGTGGGCGGACGTGGTGACCTGGATGAACCTCCATGGCCTGGATATGGGCCCGCCGTTGCGGGTGCTGGCTGGCGATGGCTACGGATGGGTTGAATTCGCGCGAACCATGCCGGTCGAAACGTCAGCCGAGGCCAAGAGGTTCTACCGCCGGTCGGGTTCGCTCGCGGCGGCTATCTTCGCCCTCGGCGGCAACGACTGCCACTCGGAGAACTTCGTCGCGCGCGGAGCGCAGCCGGTGCTCATCGACACTGAGACAATTGTGCAGCCGATCGTGGGCGGGGAGAATGACGCTGTCGGCGCCGTAGGCGCAAGTCCGACCGACTCCGTGCTTGATCAGCTCGTGCTCCCCCGATGGCTGCCCGTTGGAAACCGAGCACTGGACGTGTCAGCGCTGGGCGCGGCGAGTTCTGGGGTCGGCTGGAACCAGATCCGGCTCGTCTGGGACCAGCCCGGGACTGCCGACGCCCATGTGGTTCGTCGATCCGAAGCGGTCGACCTCAGTGCGTCAGCGCTTGTGCGGACCGGGCACGGCGTGCAGCAAGCCGCCGACTACGCGGTGGAAGTCCAGGCTGGCTTCCGCGACGCCTGGGGTGTCATTGCCAAGCACGGGGCAGACCTGCTCGCCGGGCCTCTGGCCAGGCTCGATGACCTTCCGGTGCGGACTCTGGTGCGAATGACGCGCACCTACTTCCGGGTCATTGATACATCGATGCAGCCCTCACTGCTCCGCAACGGAATGGATCGGTCGATCCACATCGAGCATCTCGTCCGTTCAGTCGTTGACCGTGAAGACCGCGCGCAGTCGCTCGCCTTGGTTTCAAATGAGCGGGACCAGTTGGAGAACGGCGATGTCCCCGTCTTCGTCGTGAGCGGCAGCGACCTCGTGCTCTCGGATGGACGCGGTCACACGCTGCTTTCCTTCACCGAATCCGCCGCCGAACGCGCGCGGAGGCGGATCCGAGTCCTGACGGATCCCTCGACCTCAGCCATGGAACTGCGGCGCCAGTCCGACCTCATCTCGGCTTCGCTCGCCGTCGCGCCTCGCGAGATCCGCAAGACCATCCTCGACTCGTACGCCGACCGGGCCGATGAGCTGAAGCCGGCGCGGCGCGGTGACGTTGCCGCTGCCGCGAACCGCCTCGCGGACCAGCTCCTGAGCCAGATTGATCGAGGCCCAGGCCGCGTCGTTGGCCTGAGCGCGACCGACCCTCAGCAGTGGTCGATTGACTCTCCGGATGTCGGGTTGTATGACGGCGGTGCCGGCATTGGGCTGGCGCTTCTGGCGGCTGGGCGCGCACTGAAGCGCGGTGACCTGGCTGACGCGGCCGACCTCGCGATGGCGCCAGGGGTTGCTGACGCGTTTCGCCGTCCCCGACGGCTGTGGATGGGCAAGGGGATTGGCGGACAGGGCGGCGTCGGTGGCCTGCTCTACGCGTGGTCCGTGTGCCAGCGACTGCGGAACAGTCCAGCGGATGAATCGGCGGCGATGGAGGATCTGCTGCGGGCGGCCGACACCGCTGTTCTTGATGACGCGGAATGCGACCTTCTGGCGGGCAGCCTTGGACTGCTAGCCGGGATGATCGCCGCCGAGCGCTCCGACGTGCCCGCCCCAGAAGAGATCCGGGATCGCACCGTGCGGGTGGTGGATGAGTCGGTGTCGCGCTACCTCGCCGCCTGCGCCAACGGCAGCGACATCGCATGCAACGGCTTCAGCCACGGCGATTCGGGCTACGCCGTGGTTCTCCTGGCTGCTGCCGATCACGGTTGGGGCCAACCGGACCGCCTGCTGGAGATGGCGCGCGCCTGCATGGTCAACGAGTCGGAGCGCTTCAGCCCCCAACTGCGAGACTGGCCGGACCTGCGGCCCGGCGCGGGAGCAAGACCGACTGGTCCGGGCTGGTGCAACGGCTTGCCTGGAATTGGCCTGTCGCGGGCAATTGCGCGAAACGGCTTCGCGACAGTTTGTCCCGAAACGGTCGCCCTGGACCTTGCCAGGGTCGACGCGGGACTCGGTCGCGACACAGTACCGCGCGATACTCTCTGCTGCGGTACAGCGGGCCGGGCCGAGATCCTGCGCTTCATGTTGCGCACGGGCCTATCTGACCGGAGGTCCCTGTACGACGCGGCGGTCGCAGGTCTGGCGTCACGGACGCACCGAGGTGAAGTGCGGCTCGGCGTTCCAGACGGATCGCCGCTTCAGCCGCTCGGCCTGTTCCAAGGCATCAGCGGGGTGCTGCTAGCCCTAGCGGGTTGGCTGGATCCGGAGCTTCCAGACGTACTGACCTGGACCTGAACCAAGCCGCCATCCACAACGCCGCCCGCCACCGAACCGCACAGCCTTGCCCTGGATGGTCCGCTCTCAGCCCTCTGGCCCGAGACTCAGCTGTCTCAGCAGGTGGGCGGACTGCTCCAGGCTAGGCCGTCTTTCCCGACAAACGTCAGGTCGTCTTCGGTCAGTTCCTCGCAGTACAGAATCGCGTCCATAGTCTCTCCCTCGCTGTGATTCATCTTCCCCCGCGTCCTCACGCTAGCGCGTCGTGGCGCGCCATGCCCGCTGAACGCCAGATGGCGTAACTCGCCTCTATTCGATTCCCGCTCAGCTACTCAGCCGGGGACTCAGCACATTGCGCACAGGCGGCTAACGCTGCTGGCCAAGCCGTCGTTCCCGGTGAACGTCAGGTCGTCTTCGGTCAGTTCCTCAGAGTACTGAATCGCGTCCATAGTCTCTCCCTCGCTGTGATTCTTCTTCCACCGCGTCATCAAGCTAGCGCGTCGTGGCGCGCCATGCCCGCTGAACGCCAGATGGCATGGCTCGCCGCCGAGCGATCCGCTTTAGCTGACCGGCCTCTGACTGAACAGTCTCAGCAGTGGGGCGGTCCCATAGTGGTGATGGCCAAGCCGTCGGCTCCGACGAACGTCAGGTCGTCTTCGGTCAGTTCCTCGGAGTACTGAATCGCGTCCATAGTCTCTCCCTCGCTGTGATTCATGGCATTTCCAAAGCTAGCTCCGCCCGTCGCTTGACGCCTGCTGAGTGAGGTTTCACCTGAATGGCCGACAACCGAGCGGGCGCACGCCCGCCGTCGGCATAATCGCTCGCATGGCATCAGCGCCGACCGAGTTCGCGGGGCGCTGGGGTCTGAGCCGGGCAGCGATCGCCGGCCTGGTCGCTGCGGAGTTCTTCATCACGCTCGACGGCTCGGCGATAACGGTTGCGTTGCCGACAATCCGCGACGCGTTCGACTCCGACATGGGTGTCATGCAGTGGACGCTGGTCGTCTACTTGATAGCGGGCGGGGCGCTCGCGATGCCGTTCGGAGCCATGGGGGATCGCCTCGGACGGAACCGAGTCCTCGTAGCGGGTCTGCTGCTCTTCCTGGTGGGCTCGCTGACAACAGCCGCTGCACCGACAATGACCGTGCTGGTGTTGGGGCGCGCGCTGGCAGGCGCCGGCGCTTCCGCTATCGGCGTCTTGGCCCTGGCGATCCTCGCGGGCGGCGTCAAGCAGGAGCGAATTCCGACAGTCGTTGGTACGTGGACTGCGTTGACGACAGCCGCGTCCGTTCTGTCCCCGGCGGTGAGCGGGCTCATCGTGCAGACGATGGGCTGGCGGTGGATGTTCACACTCTCGGCCATCCCAGCGCTTGCTGTGGCATACGTCGTCGGCCGCCTGCCCGAAGACGGCTCGACAGCTGAGCCTTCCCGGGTCGACTGGTTGGGCAGCGGCATACTCACGGTGGCGACGCTGCTGATCGCGGGCGGCCTGAACGGCGCGGTCTCAGCGGATTCGTTCCATCCCGCCATTGCGTTCGCGCTCGGAATCGGCGTCGCGCTGATCGCGGCCCTCGTGTTCCAGCAACGTCGGGCTGACTCGGGGATCATGGACTGGCGACCGCTGGGCCGACATCCGATCCCCGTCCTCCTGGCTTCCAGAGGGATCGTGGTGCTGGTGGTGACCGGGGTCATGTTCCAGCAAACGATGCTTCTTCAGAACGGCTTGGGATACTCCCCTGCCGAGGCCGGAGCGATGGACATTCCACCCGCGTTGACGATGCTGCTCATGGCGTCACTCGCCGCCCCGATCGCGCGCCGCATCGGACCGGCTTTGACCATCGCCGTTGGCTTCTGGCTGCTCGCGGCTGGAATGTACGGCATGAGTCGCGCCGATTACGACGCGTCGCTGGCGGGCTTGATCGTCTCCTTCTCGGTGTTCGGGATCGGCTTCGGGTTGTCGTCCGCGACTCTCAGCTCAGCGGTGCTGGCCAGCGTGCCGAGCCGTGGGATGGGTGGACTCTCGGGTGCGCTATCGCTCCTCGGCCAGCTGGCAGCGGCCCTGGGAATCGCGATCGTCGGCCTGGCGGTGGCGAAGTGGATTCTTGGGGCGTGGGCGGCACGGGGTGACTTGACGTGCCCAGGCACGGACCTGATTGACAACGTCGTCGGCGGCGCGATAAGCGAGATCGCATCAGAGTGCGGGACCCAGATGGCAGCGTTGGCGCGCGAGGCCTACACGGACGGGATCACGGATGCGCTCTACGCCGGCGGTGTCGTGCTGGTTCTCGTTGGGATCCTGGTTCTCCTAACGCTTCGCGGCCGGGTGGCAAGCGTCGTGGAGGACCGCTGAGGCGCGCAGCCGAGCTGGGCAACTGGCTCAGGCGAGGGGCCCTCACTGGGGAGAGGCAACGACCCCACGCGGGCACTTCGTAATGAGGCAACGACCCCACCTGGGCCGCCGCTTCCGAACGCCAATCAGTCGCGCGTGGAAAGCGGGTCCTGCTCAGCGACTACGCCACACCGCCCCGGTTCGGCGCTCCCGCGCCCTGGCCGCCGCCTTTCGCGGAAACGGCCGTTCCGCACAGACGCGCCCGTTTGGGTACAGACGCGCCCGTTGGAACGCCCGTTTCTTTGCGCAACGGGTGCGTTTGTCGGGAACGGCCGCTTCGGCGAACACCGATCCGCGCCAAGGCCCTGAATTCGCCCGCGAACGGGTGCCGTCGGCAGCGCTGAGTTCCGCGCCTAGCCTGAGGTCATGGAACTTGGCGTTGATGATGCTTTCGCCCCCCCGGAAGAGCCTTGGGTCAAGGTGTCCCCGAAGCTGACGACAGCGCGGCGTCTGGTTCTGGTCATGACGGTTGTTCCGCTAACCGCTGCCGTCGTCGTCACAGCGATCCTGGTTCACTGGCTGTGGCTGGTTTGGACGTCGGCCGCTGTGGCCATAGTCGTGTTCGTGTGGCTGTGGTGGCTGATCGGACGCCGGGTCCGGTCGTTCGGATACGTCGAGCGCGAAGACGACTTACTGGTCACGTCGGGCATCCTGTTCCGCCGGCTCGTCATCGTGCCGTACGGCCGGATGCAGCTAGTCGACCTCGTGGCCGGTCCGATCGACCGATCGATGGGCTTGGTCAAGGTGCAGCTTCACACCGCAGCCGCTACGACAGACGCGGCGATACCTGGACTACCGCCAGAAGCCGCAGCGGCCGTGCGTGACCGGCTCGCCAGTCGTGGCGAGGCCAGATCGGCCGGTCTGTGAGCGGGTCTGGACCAACCCAGCCCGCACGGGTCCATCCGGTCACGCCCCTGGTTCAGGTTGGCCAAGTGGTTCCGCTAGTGATCTTGCTCGGCCTTGGAATTGGCGGCAGCTTCCTTGAGCGGTACGGAGCGCGCGGGGTCCTCGCGCTTCTGGCCTTCGTGGTGGTCACGTCCGCGCTGGTCGGTGGCTTGACCTTCCTGCAGTGGCGACGCTTGACGTTCTGGTTCGACGCGGAGGGCGACTTCCGCCTTGACTCCGGTGTGTTCACTCAGCGACGCCGACGCCTACAGCTGTCCCGGCTCCAGGGCGTGGACGTCACTCAGCCGTTGCTCGCCCGCCTAGTTGGCCTTGGTGCGGTAACGATAGAAGTGGCGGGTGCTGGTGACTCGCGCGCCAAGATCGAGTTCCTGAGCCTGGATGACGCGAACTCCTTGCGCAACGAAGTCATCGCGCGGGCGGCCGGTTTGCGTCCCGAGTCCGGGGAGGCTCCGTCCCGGCCCTTGGTTTCCGTGCCGACGCGCGATCTGTTCGTGTCCTTGCTGCTGCGGGGCAGCACGATTGTCCTGTTGGGACTAACCCTGGGCATGTTCGCGATCACCGTCATCGCGGTGGGCTGGGCGGGGGTGATGACGCTGGTGCTTGGCGGTGTGCCAGTTGTCGTCGTTCTGGCCGAGTTCGCGGCTTTCTATAATTTCACGGTTGGAGAGTCAGCGGACGGACTTCGGATCCGGTCGGGACTTCTGCACGTGCGTTCCCAGACAATCCCGCCAGGGCGCGTGCAGGCTGTGGAGTTCGTCCAGTCGTGGATGTGGCGCCGCCGTGACTGGGTGCGGGTGCGCCTCAACGTAGCTGGCCTGCGGTCCTCCGGTGACGGGCAGGAACAGGGCGGCGTGGAGCAGGTCTTGCTGCCGGTGGCACCCATGGACGTCGCGCTGGCCGTAGTCGGCCGGGTAATCCCAGGCGTGGACGTCAGATCTGTTCCCCTGGTGCCAGCGCCGAGCAGGGCGAGGGCGCGAGCCTGGATACAGTTCGCGGGACTCGGGGTAGGGCACGATGACGAGGCGTTCATCACGACTCGGGGTCGTTTCGTGCGGCGTATGGCCGTGGTCCCGCACGCTCGAACCCAGTCTGTGCGGCTCACTCAAGGCCCCTGGGAACGCGCGCTTGGGCTTGTCTCCATGCACGTGGACTCCCCGCCCGGGCCTGTCCGCATAGTCGCGCTGCACCGGGATCCGGCGGAGGCTCGCGAACTGGCCGAGGGTCAGAATCGGCGCGCGCACCAAGCTCTAGGGGCTGCTGGAAGAGGCAGGTGGATGGTCGAGGACGACCCCGGGAGCATGCTCGCTCCCCGAGAGGACGGGTCGGACCATGTCGGCTGAACAGCCTGCCTCTTCCCCTCCCCCACTTCGCTGGGGGTCCCCCCGCGAAGTGGGGGAGGGGACCCCCACCCGGCTCGCCGTGGGTGTCATCGGAGTGGGGCGAGCTGGATCAGTGCTGGCGGCTGCCTTGCGCAGAGCCGGGCACCCTGTAGTCGCGGCCTATGCGGTCTCCGAAGTGTCGCGGCTTCGAGCCGACGCGTTGCTCCCCGGCGTGCCGCTCGTGGGGATGGATCGGGTATTCGCCGACTCGAACCTGGTCCTAATAGCTGTACCTGACGACGTGCTGCCCAGTGTCGTGGCTTGGGTCGCCGATCAGGGATGGATCCGGCCGGGACAGTTCGTCGTGCACTGCTCAGGCAGGCACGGCGTTGGCGTGCTGGATCCGGCCGCCCAGGCTGGTGCGCTGCCGATGGCCCTGCATCCGGTGATGACATTCACTGGCACGAGTTTGGATCTGGACCGGCTGAGCGGATGCCCCTTCGGCGTCACCGCCCCCGCGAGCCTTGAGACCGCGGCTTCGGCACTCGTCGTGGAGATGGGTGGTGAGCCGATGCTTGTGGCGGAAGATCGGCGCGCCCTGTATCACGCGGCTGTCGCGCACGCCGCCAACCACTTGGTGAGCTTGGTGGCGGAGGCGATGGATCTGCTGGGCCTGTGCGGCGTCGACGAACCAGAAAGGATGCTCGCTCCGCTGCTTGGTGCCGCACTGGACAACGCATTGGCCAGCGGGGACCAGGCGCTGACCGGGCCGGTGGCCCGCGGCGACGCGGGAACGGTCGCGAGCCACCTAACGGAGTTGTCCGCGATTTCGATGAGGACAGCATCCGCTTACCGCGCGTTGGCGCGGTTGACAGCCGACAGGGCGGTCGCGTCCGGCATGCTTGACCCAGCGGCAGCGGTCGCGCTGCTGGCCGTACTCGCCGACGACCCAGGGAGTGCCCTGTGACGGAACTGGTAGTGCTGAACAACGTGACCCAGATGCGCGCGTGGCGCCGTTCGGGCAGGCGGGCCGTCGTGATGACCATGGGCGCACTGCACCCCGGTCATGCCGCGCTGATGGATGAAGCCCGCCGCGTGGTGGGCAGCGAAGGCCAGGTGGTCGCGACGGTCTTCGTCAATCCGACGCAATTCAGTCCCGGAGAGGACTTCGAGAGCTACCCCAGGACGATGAAGGAAGACCTGGAAGTCTGCTCTGGCCACGGGGTTGACGCCGTGTTCAGCCCCGACGCGGTTGAGGTCTACGGAGAAGAGCCGTCGGACTTGAGCGTGGACCCAGGGGAGCTGGGCAGTGTTCTGGAGGGGTCGATTCGCCCGGGGCACTTCCGCGGAGTGCTGACCGTGGTTCTGAAACTGCTGAATCTGACACAGCCTGATGTCGCGGTCTTCGGTGAGAAGGACTATCAGCAGCTCATCCTCGTGCGGCGGATGGTCGATGCCTTCAACTTGCCGGTCGAGGTCGTTAGCGTGCCCACTGTCCGCGATCCGGATGGCCTGGCGATGTCGAGTCGAAACGTCTACCTGGACTCCACACAGCGCGCCGCCGCGGCCGCTATTCCAGCGGCCCTGTTCGTTGGCCGTGAGAGCGCCGAGGCTGGGTCTTCGGGGGTTGATGTAGTCAGGGCGGCTGAGCAGGTTCTCAATGCCCAGGATGGTGTCGAGCCTGACTACGTCGTCCTGACGGGTCCCCACTTGGAGCCAGCCGAGGACTCAGGCCGGGCACGGCTACTGGTGGCAGCGCGCGTCGGAGAAACGCGGCTAATCGACAGCACGGAGCTTGTGCTGGCGGGCGCCTCGTGACGGAGGCCTTCGCCACGCACTTGCGGGCGCCCGAGCCGGGTTGGACCGAGGAAGCGGACGTAGTCGTCATCGGCTCCGGGATCGCTGGCCTGAGTGTCGCTCTTCGTGCTCAGGCTCTCGGTAGGCGTGTTCTTCTGATCACCAAGGCCAGTGTTGAGCACGGGTCCACAGCCTGGGCTCAGGGTGGGATCGCGGCCGCGATGTCTGAAGATGACTCGCCTGAGGATCACCTGGTGGACACGTTGAACGCTGGCGCCGGTCTGTGCGACGAGGAAGCTGTCAGGGTTCTGGTCACGCAAGGCCCTGGCGCGGTGCGTCGGTTGGTGGAGCTGGGTACCCGTTTCGACCTCACGGCGGCTGGCGATCTGGCGCTCACGCGCGAGGGCGGCCACCTTCGCGACCGGATCGCTCACGCCGGAGGGGACGCCACAGGTGCTGAGATCGTGCGGGCCCTTGTGTCGGCGGTCCGCGAGAACCCAGGAATCACGGTCTACGAGCGGGCACTGGCGTTGGATCTGCTGACGGACAGCCAAGGATCGGTCCAGGGCGTGACTCTCCACGTGATGGGTCAGGGTCAACGAGATGGCGTGGGCGCGGCGATCGCGCCCGCCGTAGTGATCGCGACTGGTGGAATCGGTCAGGTATTCCAGAGCACAACGAACCCGGAAGTCGCCACAGGGGACGGTGTGGCCATGGCGATCCGGGCCGGTGCGGCCGTGGCGGATCTGGAGTTCGTTCAGTTTCACCCGACCGTGCTGTGGATGGGTGCCAGATCCTCCTGGGGTCAACAGCCCCTTGTCTCGGAGGCCGTCCGGGGCGAGGGGGCGGTGCTGCTGGACGTCGAAGGCCGTCGCTTCATGGCCGCTGAGCATCCGATGGCTGACCTGGCTCCACGCGACATCGTGGCGAAGGCGGTTGTCCGGCGCATGATCGCTACCGGCGCCGATCACGTGTGGCTGGATGGGAGGGCACTGGGAGAAGAGGTCTGGAGCAAGCGCTTCCCCACGATTCTCGCCAGATGCCGGGAGCTTGGAGTCGATCCAGTTTCGGATCGCATCCCAGTCGCACCGGCCCAGCACTACGCCAGCGGAGGAATCAGGACGGATCTTGATGGGCGCTCGTCCATACCGGGGCTCTTCGCCTGCGGAGAGGCTGCTTGCACGGGCGTGCATGGCGCCAACCGTTTGGCGTCGAACTCGTTGTTGGAGGGCTTGGTGTTCGCGGAGCGGATCACGAGCTGCCTTGAGCTGGGAGGCCTGCCAAGGCGAGATCCTTGTTGGCCGTCCGGGCCGGTGCACGTGGTGTCCGCTGAGGAAAGACCAAGGATCCAGCAAGCGATGTCGCACGGAGTTGGGCTGTTGCGCTCGGCGAAGTCTCTTCAGGAGGTGACTGGCACTCTGCGCGACGTGGCCGCCGAGGATTGCGGCGAGCCGTGTACGGCGGCCTGGGAAACGAGCAACATCCTCACCGTCGCGAGCGTTCTGACCCTGTGCGCTTCGCAGAGGACCGAGACGAGGGGTTCGCACTGGCGGGAGGATTTCCCAGCGTCCGATGATGAGCATTGGCTCGCGCATCTGACAGGCCGCGTCGTGTCCGGTCGCCTCGAAACCACGAAGGAGCGACTCGGTAGCCCGAGATGGGAGGCGTGGCAGTGAACCGATCTGCTGAGGGAGACAGCGGGCATGGGCTCGTTGACGCTGCGCCGCTGCGCGAGGCTGGGCTGGATCCGCGTGCCGTGGAAGCGGTCGTGGAGGCGGCTCTTCAGGAGGACCTCGCGGGTGGTGTGGACGTGACCAGCATCGCAACCGTGCCGGGGGAGCAGCGGGCCGTGCTGGAGTTCGTGGCTCGGTCACCTGGAGTGGTGGCCGGGCTTCCAGTGGCGGCCGCCGCGGTGCGGATCGCCTGCGGTCCCGGTGTGAGCGTTGTGAGCGTCGCGGCTGACGGCGACAACGTGGAGGCCGGAGACGTTCTGATGACAGCGACTGGGCCGACGCGGTCATTGATGTTGGTGGAGCGCACGGCACTGAACCTGTTGTGCCACCTAAGTGGTGTGGCCACGGCCACCTCGCGATGGGTATCGGCGGTGGCTGGAACCGGAGCGCACGTGCGGGATACGCGCAAGACCACTCCTGGGTTGCGGGCTCTTCAGAAGTACGCGGTCAGGTGCGGAGGCGGTATGAACCATCGCATGTCGCTGTCTGACGCGGCGCTGGTGAAGGACAATCACGTCGTTGCCGCTGGCGGGGTCGCGGAGGCGTTCGAGGCAGTCCGCAGGCGCTTCCCGGCAGTGCCAGTGGAAGTGGAAGTTGACTCCGTGGACCAGTTGCTAGAAGTGCTCGCGGCGGGTGCGGATCGAGTTCTGTTGGACAACTTCACTGTGGAACAGATGAGGACCGCTGTCGAGATCAACGCGGGCCGGGCGATGCTGGAGGCTTCGGGCGGGCTTACCTTGGACCAGGCAGCCGCCGTGGCGGCGACCGGAGTGGACTACTTAGCGGTGGGGGCGATTACGCACTCAGCTGCCGCGCTGGACATCGGCGCGGACTTGCGCGTACTCCCGCCCGAAGATGCGCAGGACGGAAGTGGCTGATGCTGTTAGCGATCGACGTTGGGAACACCCAGACGGTCATGGGCCTGTTCGACGGGGAAGATGTCACTAGGTCCTGGCGGGTCAAGACGGATGCCCGGGACACCTCAGACGAGCTCGCTTTGACGTTCCGAGGATTGCTGGATGGTTATGGCCCCCTGTCTGGAGTGGCACTGTGCTCAAGCGTCCCGGCGATCCTGCACGAGATGCGGGCCATGCTGGCGAGCAACTACGGGTCCGTTCCGGCAGTGATCGTGGAGCCAGGCACCCGGACCGGGGTCGCGATACTGACCGACAACCCGAAAGAGGTGGGCGCGGACCGGATAGTCAACACGCTGGCTGTGTATGAGCGCTACGGCGGACCTGCGATCGTTGTGGACTTCGGTACTTCGACGAACTTGGACGTAGTGTCAGCGGACGGGGATTTCCTCGGGGGGGCGCTAGCTCCGGGCATCCAGATAAGCATCGACGCATTGGCGGCACGAGCCGCGCAGTTGCGAAAGATCGAGCTCGTGCGACCGCGTTCGGCGATTGGCCGGAACACGGTCGAGGCCTTGCAATCCGGTGCGCTCTTCGGGTTCGCTGGACAGGTCGACGGGTTAGTCCAGCGCATCATCGCCGAGCTCGGTGACGTCCAGGCCGTTGTCGCGACTGGAGGCTTGGCCTCGATCGTGATCGAGGAATCCACGACCATCACTGACCACGACCCCGATCTGACGCTTCATGGGCTGCGCCTTGTGTTTGAGCGGAACTGTGACTGATTCGGGGGTGCCGGTAGCTTTCGCCGGATGAACAGCGCTGAGAGCGCGCGGATCGGGGCGGTTCAGTCCGGTTGGGTGGTTTTTGTCTTTCAGGTAGCGGGGGGGGGTGCCGCGTTTAGGCTCTGGATTGATCGTTGTGAAGTGGCGTGAGCTGGTCTAGGTCGTCCAGGATGGTGATCATGATGGATGGTGCGGGGCATCGTCGTGGTTGCCGGTTGCGTCGCGTTGTGGTGTTTGGCGC
>JAUYJT010000024.1 GCA_030700225.1 Candidatus Nanopelagicales bacterium
CGTGGTGAGTCCCCATGGCGACAACACCAACACCCTGCCCCTGACCGACAATCAGACCAGTACCAGGGTCGGCGCGGGGGACGGGACCATCGACGGCCTGGACCTGGACGTCTGGGAGCTGTATGACGCCTACGGTCACCCAATCAACAACACCGTCAGCGTCAGCGGCGTAGCCAACACGCTCCAGCCCAAGGACGCGGCGACTGCGTCCGGCGGCGACCGGTACGGATGGCTAGGCGCCTACCAGCGACCCACCGCCCAGGCCACGGGGCTTATCCAGATGGGGGCCCGCCCCTACAACCCCAACACCGGCCAATTCCTGTCCACAGACCCCATCCCAGGCGGAAACGCCAACACGTACACCTACCCCGTCGACCCGGTCAACGAGGACGACGAGAGCGGGCTCTCCGATTGGTTCGACGAGGGGAGGAGATGCATTGACGCTGTCGGGGCACTGTCCTGCCGCCGAGCGCGCAATCTCCTCGCGGAAGTCGATAGAGTCATGAAGTTTCTCCGGGAGCAAGCGAAGTGGACGGAAAACCACGAAAATGCCGCGCGGCACTTCGTCGGATCAATCGTCCTTACGTTCTATGAAGGATACGACCGGGCTAAGAGTATCCTTCGTGCGCACGAGACGGAGGATCCGGCCCTTTGGGACGATGATAACCGGGCGGATTGGCTCAACAACCGTCAAGGACTCAAGCGGTGGCGGTGGGCGAACGCGAGACTTGCCAGCGCGCGCAGCGAGGGCAAGAGAATTCAGCGGGCGACGAACAAGTTCATTAGGCTCTGGGACAGCAGGAAGTCCCGCTTCTGGTGCCGAAAGGCCCGCTGGTCAGACCCCCCTGTGTATTCGCATCTGAGAAGATGTTGAGGAGCGAATCTGGTTGAGTCGCGTCGGTACGTGGAACGCATTTCAGCAAATGAGGCATGCATGGATCTGAACCCTCGCCATTCATTGTGGATTCGCTTATTCATTGGTGCAGGTATCGTTGTTCTTGTCTTTCTAATCCTCTACATCTCCGGACTGGCGGGGGTTGTGAAGGAGAAGGCATACCGAGCCGCAATGGGCTGCCCGACGATGGAATGGGCAGAGAGCCTTGCGCGCCGAGTTGAGTCGCTTGACCCAGACGGGCGGTTGGGAATCGTCGACTGCGACAGCGATCGGACAGTGATTCTGACTGTTACAGCTGGTCCGGGAACGCCTGTCAGCCGGTCTTGTGCTGGGATTCGCGAAGCCGCTGAGCAGGTCGGCTGGTCCGTTACCTCGCCCGGCACGCCGCCGGTGGGTCAACAAGTGTGCGACTATCAGCTGAAAGTGGACGTTGAGGGGTATCCAGCGGAGGCGACCGTATTCAGGGAGGGCGGGGAAGTGACCGTTGAGGCTCGAGCTATCGACTGAACCAGTCATCTGGGAATGCTCGCTTCAAGTGGCCCCACCCTTGCGGACTCTTAGGGGGTTTCTTCGAGGTGCGTGGTTGCGCGTTAGGCAAGCTTGATGGGCTCTGCACTCCATGGCTGTTGATATATATGACTGGGCGCTTGACCCGAAGGGGGTAATATGGTCAGAAAACAATCTGTGACCAGCGACTTCGTGCGAAGACACCCAATAGCGGTAACAGTGGGTACGGTTCTGATACTAATGCCGTTGATTGGCGTGCTCGCGACATCCAGTACAACCCCGTCTCGCCCTGGAGGTCCTGGACCTCCAGGGGACTTCGTATTGGTGCTTGTTGGCCTAATAGTACCGGCGCTGTTGATTTGCGGGTTGTTTATTGCCGCAGGTGTGTTGGTGATCGGTTGGCCAGCTTGGAAGGAGAGACGCCGCTCGACGATGGAGGCGCGATCCGAGGGGGACCCCTTGGCGCACCAATCACGCGATGACGCTTGCACGGCCGTACGGACTAAGGGATCGCTGGACGAAGCGGGTGCCGCGAAGATGAGCGATCACGGAAACCGGTTTGCGACATGGCAGCTCGCACTGGCTGTTGTCGCCGTGGCGGGCCTGGAGATGGCGACAGTAGCGTTCGTGGTTTACCGGGGCGTCACCGTCGAGAGCTTCACCGTGTGCAGGCCAGATGGGTGGGTTCCGGAGTCCATCCAGCAGATTGAGAATGTGATTCCGCCTGCGGCATCCGAGGTGAAGCCGCGGTCCTATGTCGGTGACTGCCCCGAGCCGACTGTCGCGGAGGTCCGCTTCCGGCTTCGGGGTGCGACGCAGGAAGTCAGGAGCATGATACGAGCCAGTGCGCTGCGGAATGGCTGGACAGCCACAAGCAATGGTGAATGCCTATCGAAGGTTATCGTTGGCCTGCGAGCGGGACTCTTTCTCCAGCCCGGCCGGAGCAGCGAGTGGGGCCTGTTCACCGAGGAGGTCCCCCAGGACGTAACGGACGGGGGCGCATCGAAGAGCCCCTACTACATTGATTGTGTCCGACTCTAGTTCGACGTGACGAAGCCTCTGCGCCCTCGTTCCTCGGCTCTTCGGATTTCGCGGGGGCGCGGCCTTGATCATGTTAGTGGTGACGCTGCTCTGGCGAGTGCGATGAGCCGGGCGACAAGGGAGGCCGCAAGCCATGGATACCGATGATGACGAGATTCGCTACGGCTTCTATGGCCCAGGCCGAGAGTTTCAAACACCTTCGGATCCCTATGAGGGTACTTGGCTCTGGCGTCCAGGCCCGGCTCGTCTGGCGGAATCGCGTGAGAGCTTCGCAGTTAGTGAGTTCGAGTTGCGGGATCCCCGTGTGGACAGGTGTCTAGAGGCGTTGCGCGCTGGCTACTCTGGCGTTGAATTTGGAGCGTTTAGCTTCAGCGGTGATGCGGTTCTCGACTTGTACGCGGGACATTGGGATCTTGCTGGCTACGGCTTTCTACCATTGTTGCTCTCGAGTGAGGCGGCGCGTTCAGCCCTGCCCGGTCTGATCCCTGCTGAGGGTGTGATGAACGAGGATCTCGAGGAGTCCGCCGAGGACTACGGCCGTCTGTGCTCGCAGGATGCCTTCTGCCTGGACGGGGAGATCGCGAGACTAGTCGGGGAGGGCGGTCCCTATCAGGGGTTTCGGGGAACGGACTCCGATGTCAAGGACATCACAGTTGGATTCGTTGCCGCGCTCCTGGGGGAGAGTCGCTATCGGCGCGCACCCGATGCATCGGGGAGATGGGATGATCAGACTGTAGTCGTGCTCGATCTCGGCGATGAATGGTCCGACTGGTTCTACTCCATCGCATGGGACAGGTCCCATGTGGTAGTCGACCATCACTATGGACGGGCCTTCGTCCTTTGCGTCACCGCGACAGACTGAACGGCCCTCTGTCGCCTGCGGTCGCGGACGTCGCCATCTCTTCGGAAGCGGTGCTCATGGGCTCGCCGAGTGTGACGGTTCTTCGATCTTCGACGTGAGCCGTGGGCGAGATCGGGTCTTCACGCCGCTGTCCGAGCGGCGCTGTCGAGCATTATGCGGGCGTGGTAGTTGGCCTGGTTGCGGTACCCTCGACCGGTCCTATTTGAAGTTCTTGCACGTCAGGTTCGCCGGTTCTTCGAACCTCAAGGGGATCGGTCGGCGGAGTCACAGCGCAACCTGTACGGTGGGGGTCCTTCTCAGTGCAGGCCATTGGCCTGGCTCCCACGTCTGCGCCGTTTGGTCCGTCGGTACTCCTCTACCGCCTTCTTGCTGCTCCGCCAGATCCCATCAGGGCCCTGAATCGCGTGTAGCCGACCGCGCTGAGCCGCCTGCCGCAGGGCTGGGAGAGAGAAATCCTTGTCGACTAGCGCTGCAAGGGGTATTTGACGGGCCGGGCCGGCCAGCGAGGGCATGATGAAGCGGTTGAGGTTGTCGTATATCCCCCGGGCGAGAATCTCGCCCAGCGGCCCGAAGTAACCGGCTCTTCGAAGTTAAGGGGGATTGATCTTCATCCCGTGGCTGCCAGTCGCTGGCGGCGCGTGCATGCCCACCGTACTCGTCGTCGCTGGTTTTCCAGGTTGCGAAAGCCAAAGGCGACCCGTGCGGCGTCTTTGATCAGGTG
>JAUYJT010000025.1 GCA_030700225.1 Candidatus Nanopelagicales bacterium
TGAGTGTGCCAGTCTGAAGTGGCCCCACTTGGAGCCGTAGTGCTGGCTTGAAGTGGCCCCACCCTCGACCTACTTGTCCCCGTACTTTCGTGTCCGTCTGCCAAGGCGAATCACGAGATGCAGGGGTGAAAGTGAGATCGAGAGTGGAGCAGTTCGAACGTATCCGACGTGATGCGCGCGATGAAGAGATGTCGATCAGGGCGCTCGCGGACAAGCACAGGGTCCACCGCCGAACGGTCCGTGCCGCGCTCGCGGACGCGGTCCCGCCGACCCGGAAGCCACCGGCACGGACCGCGCCGGTGCTCGGTGCGCACGAGGCCACGATCCGTCGCTGGCTGACCGAGGACCTCACGGCACCGAAGAAGCAACGTCACACCGCGCGCCGGGTCTGGCAGCGGCTGCTCGAGGAGGAAGGCGCGGTGGTGGCCGAGTCGAGCGTGCGCAACCTCGTGGCCGTGCTGAAGGTCGAGATCAACGGCCCGCGCGCGCAGGTGATGGTCCCGCAGACGCATCCTCCGGCTGAGGAGGCAGAGGTCGACTTCGGTGAGTTTCAGGCCGTGATCGCCGGGGTGGTGATGAAGCTGTTCATGTTTTGCCTGCGCCTGTCGCACTCGGGCAAGGCCGTCCACGTCGCCTACGCCAACCAGTCCCAGGAGTCGTTCCTCGATGGCCACGTCCGCGCGTTCGCGGCACTGGGTGGGGTGCCGGTCGGGATGATCCGCTACGACAACCTGACCCCGGCGGTGATCCGGGTCGCCTTGGGCCGGGAGCGCCTGGAGAACCCCCGGTTCGTCGCGTTGCGTTCGCACTACGGCTACGACTCGTTCTTCTGCATCCCCGGCATCGACGGCGCACACGAGAAGGGCGGGGTGGAGGGAGAGATCGGCCGGTTCCGTCGACGTCACCTCACCCCGGTCCCGCACGTCGGATCGCTGGCGGCCCTCAACGCCGCACTCGCCGCCGCAGACGCACGTGATGACGCCCGCCGCATCGGTGCCCGCGCGGAGAGCGTCGGCGTCGCCGCGGCCCGCGAGATCCCCCTGCTGCGGGCGTTGCCCGAGACCGCCTTCGATGTTTCAGCGGCCCTGTCGTGTCGCGTCGATGCGAAGGCCCGCATCTGCGTGCGCCAGTCCTACTACTCGGTCCCGGCCCGCTACGCGGGGCGTCGTCTCGAGGTCCGCCTCGGTGCCACGACGGTGAGCGCGCTGGATGCCGGCACCGTGGTGGCCACCCACACCAGGTCGCTGCACAAGGGCAGCGAGGACCTGGTGCTGGACCACTACCTGGAGGTCCTGGGCCGCAAGCCCGGCGCGCTGGCCGGGGCCACCGCGCTCGTCGCAGCCCGCGCCGGCGGCGGCTTCACTGCGGGCCATCAACGGTTCTGGGACGCAGCCCGCCGCGGCCTGGGCGATGGTCCTGGGACCCGTGCCCTGGTCGGGGTGCTGCTGCTGCACCGCACCATGCCCGCGGCAGCGGTGGCCGCCGGGATGGACGCGGCGCTGAGCATCGGCAACTTCGATGCCGACCTCGTCGCTGTCGAGGCACGCCGCTCGATGCTCGCCACCATGACACCGATGCCAGTGCCGCTACCAGCCAGCGCCGGGCCCACCGCCGCGATCGACCGCCCGGCCCCATCGCTGGCCGGCTACGACCAACTCCTGAAAGAGGCCACCGCATGAGCACCACCAAGACCACCACCAAGACCGCCTCCACCGCCTCCACGGCGAGCGCGTCGTCGGTGCTGAGCGCGTTGTCGGACCCCGCAGCCGAGGCAGCGATCCAGACCGCGTGTCGCACCCTGCTGCTGCCCACCGTGCGCGCCGAGGCCGTCGCCATGGCCAACGCCGCCGCCAAACAGCGCCTGTCGCACAAGGCGTTCCTTGCCGAGGTCCTCCTCGCCGAGTGCGACGAACGCGACGCCCGGCGTCAGGTCCGCAGGGTCAAGGAAGCCAAGTTCCCCCGCACCAAACGACTCGCTGACTTCGACACCCGCGCACTGCCCGACCTGCCACCGGCCACGCTGGCGCACCTGGCATCCGGCGGCTGGATCGACAAGGGAGAACCCCTGGTCCTGCTCGGTGACTCCGGCACCGGCAAGACCCACCTCCTCATCGCCCTGGGCACCGCCGCGGCCG
This sequence comes from Candidatus Nanopelagicales bacterium, assembly GCA_030700225.1. Taxonomy (NCBI): domain Bacteria; kingdom Bacillati; phylum Actinomycetota; class Actinomycetes; order Candidatus Nanopelagicales; species Candidatus Nanopelagicales bacterium. The sequence goes on from JAUYJT010000025.1 coordinate 2,136, forward strand.
AACAAGGACGCCGCGTCCGCTACGTCACCACCGCCGCGCTGGTCAACGAGCTCATCGAGGCCGCCGACGACAAAGAGCTCTCCCGCGTCGTCGGCCGCTACGCCCGACTCGACCTGCTCTGCCTCGACGAGCTCGGCTACGTCCACCTCGACCCCCGCGGCGCCGAACTGCTGTTCCAGATCATCACCGCCCGCGAAGAACGAGCCTCGATCGCGTGCGCGTCCAACGCGCCGTTCTCCGAATGGGGCGCGACCTTCACAGACCCCCGCCTGGCCGCCGCCGTCGTCGACCGACTCACCTTCAACGCCCACATCATCCAGACCGGCAGCGCCTCCTACCGACTCAACGCCACCACCCGAGCACGAAAGGAGCCCGCCACCACCTGACCCCCGGACGACCCCGGGATCCCAGCAACACCACCAACCCGAGGGCGGGGCCAAATCAGAGCAGCACAGTGGGGCCAAATGGGCTTGTCATTCTCAACGCTCACTGTCCCGGCTGGCGTCCCCGGTGATCGAACGGCAGTCCACCTGCCGGCCCCACACCAACCGGTACGCGGTGCCGTCGCGTAACGGTCCGACATCGAGCTGCACCACTCCGGCCGCGTGACGGACCGCGTCCTCGAGGTCGCTCGTCGACAGGGGCAGGTCCGAGGGGTCACCGTCGGGTCCGAGTGGCCCGTCGAGGCGGATCGGCACGTGGACGTGGATCAGGCCGCGGGCCTGGAACTCGACCACTTTGGAGTACGCGATCCGGCACCGCGCGCGGAACGCCTTCACCGACAGCCCACTCACGGCGGCCAGGCGGCGTTGCAGCGCGATGGTGAACCGCCGCCACAGTTCCGGGGCGTGCCACTGCCACAGCACGTGGGCGGTGTAGTCGTAGCACTCCCAGCAGAGCGGTTGCCCGAGCTGGGCGTCGTTCTCCCGGTGCCGGCGACCACACCACATGGGGCGGCCATGGGCACAGATCGGCTTGTCGCGACGGGCCCGGCACGGTCCCTTCTGCCGCAGACCGTGCACCGCTCCGAAGGAAGGCGCGGTCATGGTCACGAAGGTGCAGGGCCGGTCCGCCACCGAGGCGGGGACCCCCTTGCCGCCGGCCAGCCCGCAGACCAAGAGGTGCCAGGCATCGCCCTTGTACTCGTGGCTACAAGTCGGACACACCGACGCCCGCCGATTGCCGCAGCGCACGTAGGTGTGGCCGTCCAGTTCATTGTCCGAGGAGTACCGCTCGTGGACCTCCCCTGTGTTGGTGTCGACCAGCATCGTCGACCCCTTCAGTCGCACCGGGCGGGCGCAGCCGTCAGCTCGTTCGACCGCACCGTCGAGCGCAACCTCGCCAATGAACGACGCGGTCAACACGTTGAACGGACCGGAGGTCAAGACTGCTCCCCAGCGCTAGGCGAATGGACTACCTCCATTGACCACGGTGCGGGGGGACGTTTAAACCTCGCGCCGGGGACGCCTTAGGACGTCCTGGGACGGGTCCGGACAGGTCTGAAATGTCCCTGACAGTTCTGAGACGTCACCGGCTTGTCACCGGCGGCCGGATGGGATGCGGCGCAGTGCGGCTTCAAGGTCCTCAAGGCGAATCCGGATGGCGCAGCAGGGCTTGGGCACGGTCGCTGAATCTGGGGGTAGGCGGACGCGGCCGGAGTGACACACCACGCTGCGCGGGTGAGGAACTCGGCCTTCGGTGCTCAGCGGTCTGGTCTGGGCATGCGTGCAGCGATGCCTCCGGATCTGCCGTGGGCCGGCGCCGAAGCCTCATCAATCGGCGTGGAGGCACGGACGTCCCCGCGAACTCCGACAGCGGTCTCCGTGCGTTGGCGAGACGCCGGCGAGTCTATGCGGCAATGTGGGGCCACGTCCGTCTAGGTGATTGTGAGTGAATCGCGAATGAGTTCTGCGACTGATTCCGGCCCCGACTTCGAAGTCCGTGCGTTGGCGATGGCTCGTGCGATCCACGACCCCTTGGGGCTCCAGGGAGCCAGCATGGTCATGGGCAAGGAGCGCGACGGGATATTCATAGATGACGGAAGCATCAATGCCTACGAGTTCACGGTCTCGCCATTGAAGGCGAAGGCGGTGAAAGACGGCGAGAAGCTCCACGAGCTCTTGCGCATGCTCGGAGGTCGGCCCGAGAATCGCTACAAGACCCTCTCCGGTTGGCTCGTCACCGAGTCAGAGCCTACAGCAGAGCAAAGAGACGCGATTAGACGCATCGCCGCGGACGGCGAAACCATCCACATTATAAGTTATCAAGTCCTTCGTGCGAGATTGTGCGACGTCGAAAGATATCTAGGATGTCGGGGCAGAGCTCCCTTCGGCAGCATTTCATATGTCGAGCACCACGCGTCAGTTGATATCAACCCTAAGTTCCATGACCAATCTTCTGAAGCGTTGGACGTACGGACCCTCGTCGAAAGAATCGCGAGCGGGGACCGGGCGCTGCTCGTTGGCGAATTCGGCGTGGGTAAGAGCCACGCGCTGAAGGAGCTGTACGAGGTGCTGAGGAAGCGGTACTTTAAGCAGCCTACTCAACGACCCTTTCCAGTTCACATTAATCTTCGCGATTGCGCAGGCCTTCGTTCGCCTTCGGAAGTCCTTCGTCGACACGCAGAGGAAATTGGGTTCGCGGACGAAAGGGGTTTGGTGTCTGCGTGGCGCGCTGGTGCCTGCGCTCTCCTGTTGGATGGCTTCGACGAGGTGATTCCGAGCCGTTGGCTCGGCGCTGTGACGACGCTGAAGCAAGTTAGATGGGAGGCTCTGAGTCCTGTCCGGAGGCTTATCCGTGAGGCTCCGTCCCACATGGGCGTAATCGTGGCTGGACGGGGTCACTACTTCTCCTCAAGTGACGAGATGCGCGAGGTTCTGGGCCTGCAGGGGTCTGACGTTCTTAGGCTTCGCGACTTCGACCTTCAGCAGGCGAATGAACTACTAGCTGCGAGCGGCTCGGAGGCCGTCTTGCCCGATTGGCTTCCAACCAAGCCACTGCTTTTGGTTCATCTTCTGAAGGCCGGTGTGCTGGGCGGGGTCAGCGAGATCCACTCGGACCTTGACCCCGCCGATGCATGGCGCCAGTTACTCAGGATGATCTGCGACCGCGAAGCCAACATCTACGCCTCGGTGCCGCCGAGCACTATCCAAAGCTTGCTTCAGCGCCTGGCGACGGTCGCGCGTTCAAAGGGCGACGCGATCGCGTCGCTGGCCCGAGAGGACCTCGAGCGGGTCTTCGTTGACGTTAGTGGTCGGTCCACGGACGAGGAGGTTCTTCAACTACTCATGCGCCTCCCGGGCCTCGCCGTGGCGGCTGACTCTGGATTTGGCGAGGTACGAGTCTTTGCTGATGAAGACCTCGCAGACACCGCCTATGGCGAAGACCTAGCTGCCTACTTGAGCAGCCCGTTTCAAGGTCATCCACTTTGTGAGGCCGCAACGTGGTCAGACGCGGCCGGCAACCTGGCCATCGAAGTATGCGCCTCTGCTCTTTCGGAAGCCGCAATTGCTCCCCGCCAAGTACTAGCGGCCTGCGACCACAGGATGAACCACCATCTCTCCGACGCCATCCTGATGGATTCTGTGCGCGTCGCCGATGAGTTGGAAGCGGAGCCGGACACAAGGAGTTATCTTGTTGAGGGCGTCCTTCTGCGAGAACTCTCGGTTAGCCCGGACTCGCGCGTTGTTGCTCGGACCCACTTGCGAGACAGCCTTATCGACAACCTCGATCTGACATACGTCGACTCCGCCGATCAATGCCCCATGATCGAGCGTTGCCTGATCGAACGAGTGGATGGGGTCTCCCAACTTCCGAACTCACTGTCCAAAAAGCTTCTAGGTTCAAGTATTTAAGCGTTCACGGGGCCCCCGCCCACGACAGCAGGAATGCTCGCCGGTCAAGGCTCGATAGACGACCGCGTCGCCCTGAGCGTTCTTCACAAGGTATACGCCAAACGCGGTAGGGGCAGAAAAGACAGCGCCCTCCCCAGAGGACTAGATGCCGTCGCTCAAGAACGCTTGCCAGCAATAGTTGCGAAGTTGATATCGGCAGGATTGCTGACGACCGCATCGCGCGGGAACGTCACACTCTACCTTCCGACCAAGGGGGAACTGCGCAAAGTCATGGCCTGGCTCGAGCACCCCCAAACGTTTAGCGTCGAGGCGCTCGATTGATGTGGCAGAGTCGGGCGCGGACGAGGGCGTACTGCCGCACCCCATCACGTCCGACGCCGGCTGACCTCAGCGGGCCAACTTTGCTGAGGTCGCTGCTGCGGCATTGTGGGCGGAAGGCTGCGACACCTAGGGGTGGGCAAAGCGAACCCGCCCACTGCCGAAGAGCGCGACGCGTTCCTAACGTCACCCTGACTGCCGGAGCCTCTCCATCGCTGGCGACCGTCGAGCAGCAGACCGCGGCCGTATACGAGCTCTTGTGGTCCGACACCTCTGGTCCGACAAGTGATCCGAGAGCGCCGGGTGAGAACTTTCTTTACTCCGTCAAGGCGCCGGCTCCGCCGGCGCGCCGCGCCGCCGTGCCGGGCATGCGGCCTGGCGGCCGTTCCGGGCGCGGGGCGCGGCGCAGGTCGGAGTGGGGCACTAACTGGGGCACTACGGCCCCGGACGCAGCCTGACAATCAGGCCCGAAACCCGCGCGGTTGAGCGTGAATCG
>JAUYJT010000026.1 GCA_030700225.1 Candidatus Nanopelagicales bacterium
GGCGGACCTGACCGGGGCGGACCTGACCGGGGCGGACCTGACCGGGGCGGACCTGCGTGGCGCGACTTGGTTCGATGGCCGGAAGTGCGGGAAGGAATCATTCGGGGAGTGTAAGTAGGTCCTCGGCTTGCGAGCAGGCGAACGCAGCGGTCAAGTTGCTCGAGCTCGCCGGGTCTCCACCATCGCCCTTGACGCCGCTTGCACTAGCCGGTCTTCCCCCGAACACCTGGCTCGCCCGCATCGGCAGGCGAGCGCTGCCGCGCAGGCTCTAGGCTCGCACTAGGTTCACCGTCGACCCGGAAGGCCGTTGATGCGCAAGATCCTGATCGCCAATCGTGGGGAAATAGCCGTGCGCGTGGCTCGGGCGTGCCGGGATTCGAGCATCGCTTCGGTCGCCATCTACGCCGACCCCGACCGCGACGCTCAGCATGTCCAGGTCGCGGATGAAGCTTTCGCTCTTGGCGGGTCGACGCCAGCGGAGACCTACCTGAACGTGGAGAAGATCATCGCCATCGCGGTCAAGTCGGGCGCCGACGCGGTGCATCCCGGCTACGGATTCCTGTCCGAGAACGCCAGCTTCGCTCAGGCCGTCGTCGATGCTGATCTGACTTGGATCGGCCCACCGCCCGCCGCGATCGATGCGCTCGGCGACAAGGTCTCAGCCCGCCACATCGCCCAGCGTGCCGGAGCTCCGCAGGTTGAAGGCACTCCCGACCCCGTGGCCGACTCCGCTGAGGTCGTCGAGTTCGCCACGAAGCACGGGCTCCCTGTGGCTATCAAGGCCGCCTTCGGCGGAGGAGGGCGCGGACTGAAGGTCGCCCGGACGCTGGAGGAGATTCCGGAGCTGTATGACTCCGCCGTGCGCGAAGCGGTGACGGCTTTCGGCCGTGGAGAGTGCTTCGTAGAACGGTTCCTCGACCATCCTCGCCACGTAGAAACCCAGATCCTCGCGGATCAGCACGGCAACGTCGTCGTCGTTTCAACGCGGGACTGCTCGCTGCAGAGGCGCAACCAGAAGCTCGTCGAGGAAGCGCCGGCACCATTCTTGACCGACGATCAGCGGGACAGGATCTACCAGGCGTCCAAGGACATCATCAAGGAAGCCGGCTACTACGGCGCCGGTACGTGCGAGTTCCTCGTGGGACCGGACGGCTCGATCTCGTTCCTGGAGGTGAACACCCGGCTCCAGGTGGAGCATCCGGTCAGCGAGGAGGTGTCCGGGATCGACCTGGTCCGGCAGCAGTTCCGAATCGCCGACGGTGAGAAGATCGACTTCGAGGATCCCGAGCTGCGCGGGCATTCGTTCGAGTTCCGTATCAACGGTGAGGACCCAGGGCGCGGATTCCTGCCAGCCCCAGGGGTTCTGGCGGTGTGGGAGCCACCGAGCGGCCCGGGCATCCGGCTCGACTCCGGCTTCCGGACCGGCGACGTAATCGGCGGTAACTTCGATTCGCTCCTGGGCAAGTTGATCGTGACCGGGGCGACGCGGCAGGAAGCCCTCGAACGGGCGCGCAGGGCTCTTGACGAGTTCCGGGTCGAGGGAATCGCTACCGCGCTGACTTTCCACAGGGTCGTGGTCCGCGACCCCGCGTTCGCCCCCGAGGACCCGGATGAACCATTTTGCATCCACACCCGTTGGATCGAAACCGAGTTCGACAACACGATTCCGGCCCACGCGGCGGTCGCGGCTGATGCCCCCGAGCCCCAAGCGCGGGAGTCAGTCGTAGTCGAAGTGGACGGGCGCCGTCTGGAAGTCTCATTGCCCGCCGGGCTGGCCGCGATGGGCTCGGGCTCGCCTTCGGCGGCTCCGGCGCCGAAGCGCAAGGCCAAGAAGGCGAGCGGGGGCGCGGGCGGCAACACTGTTGCGGCGCCGATGCAGGGCACCATCGTCAAGATCGCTGTGTCTGAGGGTCAGGAAGTGGCCGAAGGCGATCTCGTCATCGTCCTGGAGGCGATGAAGATGGAGCAGCCGATCAACGCCCACAAGTCCGGAACGATCGGCCAGATCATCGCCGAGGTGGGGGCGACCGTGTCCAATGGCGCACCTTTGGTCGAGATCCTGTAGGCCCCGATTACGGAACCTGGGGCACGGGATCCGGAACCCGGTCACGAGGCCGGAGCCTGCGGCGCCTGGCGGAGCGATGTGAGGCGAGGCCGATCACCGCCGTCAGCGCGAGGATCACGATGACGGTCACGGGCGCCGGGCGCGAGATCGCCAACACTGCTACTACGACGGCGAGCACTACGGCCGACCAAATCCGGATCATTGGACCGCCGCCTTCCCTCGGCAGGCTGGGTCGAATCTCATCGACGGACTGGATCGCCAGCCGTGTTCCCGCGGCCACGACCGTCACCACCAAGACCGCGAGGATCACCGCGACGAGAACGTCGATCCCGAGTGGCAAGAAGGCGATGATCGCATTCAGCTGAACGCTAGGCAGCTCGATCGCTCCGCCGACCACCATCAGCAGTCCTGTCATCAGCACGAGCAACGTCGCTGCCATCACCACTGCGGGTACTACGGTCGCGCGCGCTCCACCCGAGCCAGAACCGCGAAGGCCCGGCAGCAGGGTCGCCGCCAGGATGACCGCGATCGGGAACGCGATGTTCCCAGCCCAGCCGGGGTCGCCGATGTTGATCGCCGGATCAGTGAGGCTGCTCGCCGAGCCTGCGATCACACCTCCCGCAGCGGACAAGACCGCTGCCACCGAGACCGTCACGATCACAAATCGCGACCGGCCAACTTGTCCACCGCCGCCTACACCCGTGCATACCCCCGCCGCCACCACAAGCAAGGCGACTGCCTTGTAGTTCAAGTTGGTCACGTTCGCCACGAGCCCGGCGCCAAATTCGACGAACAGGACCAGGAACCCAACTAGCACAGCCACAGAGCTGAGCCAGGTGAGAGCAGTCGCGGCCGGCGCCCGGTTGAGCAGCGCAGGCCAATCCGGTGCTGGTATCGCGGCCGCCACCAGTAGCGCGACGAGCGAGGTCGCCGCCGCGATCAGAGCTGACCAGATCGTGTATCCCGAAGCCAGCGTGGCTGCTGAACTGGCGGTGAACACCGGCAGAGCGATCGGATACAGGCGAGTGAGTGCATGGGCGTCGTTCTCAGAGGGGCGTCTGAGAAGACCCAGCAGCACCAGGATTCCTAGGGTGCCCGAGACGGCGATGGCAGCGATCATCATCTCATCTCCGTACAGGTGTCGGGCGCCGGCTTCCCGGCGACTCGGTCATTCATCCAATCGATCACCGGCGTTCGAGCGGTCAGCAGCAGCCCCGTGTGGTCCACATCTGGGTATTGCTGAAGGCTGGCGACCGAACCTGTCTGGCATGTCGCCAGATAGGTCGCGATGGTGAATTGAGGCACGATCGTTGTGTCCGCCAAGCCCTGGGTGAACAGAATCGGCATGGGCAGGGGCCCCACCGGCACGTTCTCGTTGAGCAGCCTGAGAAACGAAGGCGGCAGCTCGGACTTGACGTACGCGGCCAGCGGCTGGTCGTAGTGCTTGCTGAGTTGCGTACCGCAGAGCTTGTTGGCCAGCGGCAGCTTGGTCAGGCCCTCCGGCGTCAGGATCTGGTCAGCTGTGAGTTCCCCTGGGTATGTGGCAGACCAGGCTCTGGTGAGGTAGCTGATGAATTCGGCTCTCGAGGACGCGGATTCCCCCGCCGTGGATTTGACCAGCTGCTTCACGACGATGGGCAGACCAACTATCACACCGGGCGCTTGGGAGACCGTGCCCCTAATGGCGAGTTCGGGAGCATAGGTCGGTGAGTACTTCGCTGCGGCGAGCGAGGCTTGGCCGCCCTGACTGTGCCCAATAAGTAGTTGCTGGTTGGCGTCGACCCGGTCCGGAAATTGGGTCAACGCGGCCCTCATCGAGTCCAACACCGAAAAGGCCTCGGATTCGGCGACAAGATACGACGGTGTACCGGGAGCACCCATGTTCTGGAAGTCGGTGGCTATCACGGCATATCCAGAATCCACCAGAGCTTGGATCTGTGATTCCCAGAAGAGCGCCCCGGTCAATCCGCGCTTGAAGGGATCCTGCGAAACGCCACAGTAGCGACCCAGGCCCACGGTGCCGTGGGCGAAACCGGCTAGGGGACGTCCGTCAGGCCCCCCGGAATCGGCGCGGTCGAAGAAGGCGGCCGTCACGGCCACTCTGCTGCCGTCGACCCCCGTGGACAGGTACATCACCCGGTACGCGGCTATTCCAGGCGGAGCGTCCTTGATGCGTTCGCTCTTCAGGACCGATCCTGGGATCAAATCTGGCAAGGGAGAGGGCGGGTTGTAGAAGTCGGACAGCTTCTCCTGTTCCGTGGCCTGGAACTGGGGATAGTCACCCAGGGAGGGAGGCATTCCGGGCGCGGCCAAACGCTGTGTGTTCATCACGGGGTTCCAACTGGTGAACGCGAGCAGCAAGGCGGCTAGCCCGCTCGCGATGACCGAGACCAGTACCGCCATCACCCTGTACGTCGGGGATCCTCGCATCTTCGTAGCTCCCCTCGATAGGCCGTCCGCCGACCCTAGCGACTAGCTGGGCTCGCCAGGGGCGGATTCGGGGAAGTGCGTCCCGTTGCGGGTCCTCCCCCACCCCCACTTCGTGGGGGGAAGGGGACTCGCCGCCAAAGCGCACCTTGTGCTCGTTGATGACCATCACACGCGTGGATGTGCCGCGGCAGTTCCCACTGCCCCCAATGCGAGGCATCCTCCAGGCGTAGGCCGCAGGCGGGTCGGAGTTGTCCACAGGTGCTGACTTGTCGTTTGTTGTCCACAGCCTGCGTGGTGTGCCGTTGATTGTCGGACCCTCGTGGGAACATGTGTGCGAGTACAGGTTTCCTCTACGAAGCGGGGATGGGGGGTGGTGGCCATGTCGGTAGCTGAGTTGGGTGGGTCTTCCGAAGCTGGGGGCGTGGGGTGCGCGGCGTCGCCGCCGGTTGCTGGGGTGATGTCGGCGCTTATGGCCGCGGCTGACGCGACGGTTCCCTCGGGCCTGGGCTGCGGCGACGTATTGGCTGCG